>CAJGCT010000004.1 GCA_904501985.1 uncultured Clostridia bacterium | reverse complement strand
TCAGGTTCTAGTGGGGGCAACTTCGTGAAGGTTCAAGTCCTTTTACCCGCACCAAAAAAGGAACACCCAAGGTTTTAGCCTTGGGTGTTTCTTTTTTTTAGATCATGAGGGTAAAAGGGCTTGAAGGGCGAGTGTAAGAAAACACCCCGGTGGGGTGTTTTCCCTCGCCACAGCTCCTGCCCGCAGGCAGGGCAAGTCCTTTTACCCGCACCAAAAAAGTTTTTAAAGCTTTTTTTCTTTTCCCAGAAACATAACGGAGCTGTTTATAAGCTTCTTTCTGAATGCGCGTGGAGACATACCTACGATTTTTCCGAAAATTCGGGAAAAATAGGCAGGATTTTCAAAGCCAAGGCGCTCAGATATTTCGCTTACGGACATTTTTTCTTCGCGAAGCAGGCGCTTGGCTTCGCTGATCTTAAGCTTAAGATGATAGCTTACAATAGTGTCTCCCTTAGCCTTTTTGAAAACGCCGCACAGATGGCTCTTTCCGAAATGAAATTTTTCTGACAGCTCTTCGAGAGTTACCCTATCGTAGACGTGCTTTGATAAATATTTGCATATATCTTCCGCAAGCTTATTTTCGGGAGTACGGTCGGATGTGAATAAAATGCCGGATGTGAGCTTTTTTTCTTCGCTCCGCATCATACGTATGAGAAATTCCTCAAGATATATACGAATAAGCTGCTGACCGCCAATTGGAGCATCCAAAAGCGGAACAAGCGGATACTCCGACACAACAAAGTTTGCGGTACACTCGTCGATAAGTCGTTTTATCAGAGATGTAAGCTCGGATGGAACCTTAGCGTATCTTCGGCGGTAGTAATTCATAGCAGGGGAACGGCAGTCAAAGGTCAGGATAAATACGGTAGCACTGTGAGTCCCGTCACATTCATGCCTGTGAAATTCTCCCGGCTGGTGAAAAACTATTTCCCCCTGGCACAGACGCTGTTTATCACCGCCCGCTGTGAATATTATCTCTCCGCGGTCAACATAAACAAGCTCCCAAAAATCATGGATTTCACCCTCAGTTTTGAAATTGGGCGCAAGATCGTAGCACAGTATGGTGACAAACTGTGAAATATTAAACGTATTTTTCGGTGAGATCCTCGTGAAGTCACGGTGCGGCAGATTTGACATAACATCCTCCGGTGAAAAATGCAGTGGAATATAGTGCAAGTATTGTGTAATATATGATATGGAAAATATACGGAAAATATTGTATAATTAAGATGGTATGTATGAAATGCGACAATATGATTGTATCACATGATCTTTAAAAAATCAAGTAGATTGTACAAAAATGCGAAAATTTTATAGCGTTTCTACAGGCACAAAAAGAATCGTAAAGCAGCTTGTGGTCGGCCAGGTGCATCGCTTGGCGGCGAGCGAGTTATGCTTAAGTAATAAAATTTATGGAGGATACCAAAATGAACAACCCAATCGGCGTGCTTATTACCTACAAAAAGACAACAGACCTGCGTGAAGAATTCAAGAAAGCAATCGACATTGGTCTTTCTTCCTGCCAACTCTGTGTGTGGGACATGGATATATACACAGACGAAAAGTATGCGGCTGAAATTAAAGCAGTTCTTGAAGAAACAAAATTTAACGTAACCGCACTTTGGGCAGGCTGGGGCGGACCTAAGGAATGGAACTTTACATGCGGTCCCGCGACTATCGGACTTGTGCCGGAATCCTACCGATACGACCGTATGAAGGACCTTATAAACGCTTCTGATTTTGCAGAAAAAGTGGGAATTTCCAAGATAGTCTCTCATGCCGGTTTTATCCCCGAAGACCCTGCACATCCGGATTTCACAGGTACCGTTGCGGCACTTCGTTACGTTGTCGGATACATGAAGAAAAAAGGACAGTACTTCCTCTTCGAAACAGGTCAGGAGACACCTGTTACTATGCTCCGTACCATTCAGGCAATAGGCCATGATAACTTGGGAATCAACTTCGACACAGCCAACCTTATCCTCTACGGCAAGGCAAACACTCGCGATGCTCTTGATGTGTTCGGTAAATATGTTATGGAAACACATATCAAGGACGGCGAATATCCCACCGACGGTCTTTCTCTCGGAAAAGAAGTGCCCGCAGGACAGGGAAAGGCAAATTTACCGGCTGTTTTTGCAAAGCTCAAAGAGCTTGGCTTTAGCGGCACATTCACTATTGAGCGCGAGATAACAGGTGAACAGCAGATCGCCGACATAATAATGGCACGCGATCTGATCACCGGAATAATGAAAGAGCTTGATTAAGAGGAAAATATAATGTATACTGTTCTTGCGATCACAACTCATCCCGACGATATGGAAATAAACTGCGCCGGAACGCTTCTTAAATGTAAGGAGCGCGGCGACAGAGTTGTTGTATGCCATCTCTGCAACGGTGATCTGGGACACGAGATCATCATGCAGAAGGAGCTTGCCGAGATTCGTGCAGGCGAGGCAAAAAACAGCGGTGCTATGGCAGGATTTGAGGTTTTCTGGGGCGGATTCGGTGACGTTGACATTTACTCCGACAACAAGGAAGCACGCGATAAGGTAGTTGACGTTATAAGAAAGGTAAACCCCGACTTTATTATCACCCATGACCCTAACGACTATATGCCCGACCATACCGCGACCAGCCGCCTGGTATTTGACGCAAGCTTTGCGGCAACTGTGCCTCATTATAAAACCTCGGTTGATACTCCCGCGCGCCTTGTTCCCATCTACTATATGGACAATCTGGCAGGCGTGAATTTTCAGCCTGAGGAATATGTTGACGTAACCGACCATATCGAAAAGAAGCTTGAGATGCTTGAATGCCACGCTTCGCAGGTGGTATGGATGCGTGACCACGACAACATTGATTTTCCGGATATGGTAAGAACCTGCTCTCGTTACCGCGGCTATCAGTGCGGTGCAGACTATGCAGAAGCTTTCAGAATGTGCAAAGCGTATCTTAAGGGCACTACTAAGCGCTACTTACCGTAACAGAAAAAACGAGCATTGCGGCATAATATACGCCAATGCGGTCAAATTTAAAAAATATTATATTAACATAAGGAGAACTACCATGAAATTCAATGATACTGTAAAAGGATCAGCACTTGAAGGCTTCTATCCTGCAGGATGGGACTTCGATAAGATCGACGCCTGCATTGACGCTCCCGAAAAGATCTGTGAGCCTCAGGCATATTGGAACAAGAACTTCACCCCCATTTCCTGTGCATCTCTCGGCGAGTTTGAGACCTACATGGGTCACGAGATCGCCCTTCAGATAAAGCTTGCAAAGGAAAGAGGCGAAAAGATCGCTTTCATTCTTCCTGTTGGTCCTATGGGTATGTACAAGTGGGTGGTATACTTCATTAAAGCTTGGAATATTTCCTGCGAACACGTTTATACCTTCAATATGGACGAGTGGGCTGATTCTGAGGGCAACACCCTTGAGCCTACCAACAGCGGTGCATTCCAGTATGCAATGGAGCAGGCACTTTTCAATCCCCTTGGCGAGCTGACCGTTCCGAAGGATCACAGAAACTTCGCAACTAAGGCAAATCTCCCCACATATCCCGAAAAGATCGACGCTCTTAAGGCTGAGGGCGCAAAGCTGGTTCTTGTATACGGTATAGGCAGAATGTGCCATATCGCATTCTGGGAGCCTACCTTCGCCGCTGATTATGCATCTGCCGCAGAGTGGGAAGCAGCACCTTACCGCATCGCGGCTAAGATTCATCCCCTTACCGTCGAGCAGAACGCTCTCACCAGCTTCAAGTCAAGAACTCCGCTCGTTCCTTGCCGTGCCAACACCATCGGTCCCGGTCTCTTCCTCAAGGCTGACTATGCAATCGGCGGTGCTGACGGTACTCTCGGCCGCGGAATGCAGTGGCAGGGACTCTCTCTGTGGATGACTCTCCGTTACGGAAAGACACCGTGGATCACATCTTCCTACATTCCCACGCTCCCCGGCAAGCTGTTCTTCCTTGAAGAGCTTGCAGGTCCGCTGGTAGCTGAATGCAACTGATACAAAATTATTGTTTGCACAAGGCAAATGGCTCCCTCCGTAAGGGAGCTGTCAGCGAAGCTGACTGAAGGAGCCGTCGGGCACAAGATTTGAATTTTCCCATATTTCGTGCTTGCTTTCTGCCTTGTAATTTGTCAGGGCTTAAAAATTCGCCCGTTTAACGGGCGAATTTTTGCGTTATGGAATCGTCGATATGAACGAAATGAGCAGTCTCTGTATAAAGAAGTAAAATGAAAAATCAATACTTTTTGGAGGTACATACATATGGATATAAATCATTTTTTAAATTTAATTGAAGAAAGAAAAAGCGAATTATTTGAACTGCTTAGTTCTTTTATCAAAATAAATTCCGAGAGTTTCAAAAGCTATGGTAACGAAGAGGAATTAGCCAAACACATACATGCTTTATGCGGGGAGCTTGGTATGGAGAGTGAACTGTATTCGCCGCTGGAAATAGCAGACTTTGAGAATCATCCGGACTATCTGCCCGGACGAGGCTTGGAAAACAGATATAATGTTTCGGCTGTATGGAAGGGTATAGAGGACAAAAACGAGCTTATGCTTATGGCGCATACCGATACTGTTGAAATAGGAAACCCCGACAACTGGGAATTTGATCCGCTTTCCGGCGAGATAAAAGACGGAAAGATTTATGGCAGAGGTGCTTGTGATGATAAATATGCTTTGGCAACGGTTCTTTTTCTTGTAAAACTTTTAAAAGAAGAGGGTTTTACCCCTAAGGCTAATCTTGTGTTCTCGGCATATTCTGATGAAGAATACGGCGGTTCACATGGTGCGTTGGCTGCAGTTATAAAACACCCTTCAAAAAGAATAGTAAGCATGGACGGAGTAGAGGGACAGATATGGCATTGCGGTTCCGGTGGCGGAGAAGTAAAATATATATATCATACCAAAGATACTGTTGACAGTGCCAAACTAACAGCTGAAGCATTGCCGATTGTCTTGGATGTTATAGAGGAATTTGCAAAAAATCGTCGTAATGAATTGGAGGAAAACAGATTCTATAAGGGAACGATCATACCCGAAACGTCTTTGAGATATATGGGCGTTCGCGCCGGAAACAACGGAATGGATTTGGGCGTAGGTGAAGTATATTTCGTTTATTACACAGATAAAACCAAAGATGAAATTTATAAAGAATTTGCTGAACTTGAAAAGGTTTTGGAAAACCGCCTTGCTCCGCTTGGAATTGTGGGAGAAGGGTTTAAGCCTGCTACAAGATTTTTCCATTATGTATTTTGCGAGCCTAACAGCGAAGATGTAAAGATTATGTTAAAAGCATCAAAAGAAGCAACAGGCGAAGAACCTATTGTATGCGGCTCATGTCTTTCTGATCTTTCTGTCATTTCGAAATATGGAAGCGATCGTGCTTACGGGTTTGGTGCAGGCCGCGATTTCAGTAAGGAAGGCGGCGCGCATCAGCCTAATGAGTTTATTGAATGTGATAAATTTTTGGAATATACAAAAACTATTGCAGCGTATATTCTTAAGATTTTGGGATAAAAGTTTTGCTTCTGAACCCCTGTATCCCTTATAAAACACCTTGAGGTCAAAATGAATAAGAAGATGGGCGAAACCGAATTAACGGTTTCGCCCATCTGTTGTTCGGGAATTACTATCGTATAATCCTTGATATTGTTTCCGTTTATAAATATATTGCGAGTATAATTGCACAAATGTTTCAATATAATGTTCAAAAATATGCTGTATATTACAAAAAATATGTCGGATAGTGCAGATGGTTAAAGCTTGTTTGTGCTGATTTTTTCATATATAGCTTCAACATCACAGGGCAGTGGCGGACGCGTGCCGGCACTCATGCAGGCGGCAGTTCCGTATGCCACGGCGGTGCGAAGAGCTTCTTCCGGAGATTTTTCAAGCTTTGTCGCCGCAAGGAAGCCTGCAATTGAGCTGTCGCCGGCACCGATGGTAGATACCGCCTCGATTTTCGGCGGTACAGCCGTAAAAGCCCCCTCGGAGCACACAAGAAGCGCCCCCTTTGAGCCAAGGCTTATCATTACATTTTCAATTCCCAAAGAATTAAGCTCCTTTGCCGCCAAAAGGGTATCATCAAAGCTTTCAATCTCACGGGAAAGGTAGTAGCTTATTTCCTCTTGATTTGGCTTTATGAGCCACGGCTTTATTTCGATAAGGTCATCCTTTGAGAAAGAACGGGAGTCAATTACAATTTTTGCGCCACGCTCCATGAATTCACGAAGCATTGATTTTACAGATTCCATTGATATGCCCGACGGCACACGTCCCGTAAAGGTGATAATGCAATCATCGTTGGCATAGGGAAGAAGAACGGCTTCTGTACGGGAAATCAGCGAATCATCCGCATCAAATCCCGTAAAGCTGATGCGCGTCTCGTCAGCATCGTCAGCGTGGAGCGTGATATTTTCGCGGATGCGCCCCGGAACGGATATTTCCAGATATTTCATGGAATCCGCATCGAGTGCGCGCTTAAAATCGCTTCCGTTTTCCTCTCCAAGCACTACAAGCGCAAGATTGTCAACTCCGTTTAAGGTAAGAGCACGGGAAATGTTAACGCCTTTACCGCCTGCCTCACGGGCGGTGATTACAGCAAGGTTTTCGTGAAACGGCTCAAAATGAGGAATCCCGCAGTGTACGTCAAATGCGGGATTCAGAGTAAGCGTGATTATTTTCATACTTTTTCGCCGAGATGCTTTATCTCATCCTTGCCCTCTACCATGCAGCAGTCGTAGCCGCTCTCTTCAAGACGGGCAAAAAGCTTGCCAAGCTTCTTCGGAGCTTCGAAAAGCGTAACATCGTATTCGTGGCGAAGCTCATCAGCGTGACCCAGTGCCGCAGGGAAGGTCTCCTCGTCGTATATAAGTGCCATACGCGGCTTTTTGCCGGGGAGCTTGTAGTTTTTATCGAGAAGTATGCCTGCAATTCGCTCAAAACCAATGGAAAAGCCTACAGCAGGGATGCTCTCGCCGAGGAACTTGCCTATAAGATTGTCATAACGTCCGCCGCCGCCGATTGCGCCTCTGAATTCGGGGCTGGAAATCTCAAAAACAGTGCCGGTATAGTACCCCTGACCGCGTACAAGCGTCATATCGTAGATAACCGAATATTTGCCGTGTGAAGCGGTATTTGCAAGCTCCATAATACGGCGAAGATTTGAAATGCAGTCAAGCTCGCCGCATATGGAAGCGGCAGTTTCCAAAGTAAAAGGCTTTATGGCGATATTTGCCATAAGCTTGTCCGTATTGGCGGCATCAAAGCCCTTTTCAACAAGTTCTTCGCGAACTCCGGCAACATCTATCTTGTCAAGCTTGTCAAGAGAAATGCACACAGAATCGCAGTCGTCCTCAGCGAATCCGGCACTCATTATAATAGCCTTCAGAAGACGGCGGTCGTTGATTCTGATGTTGAAATTATCAAATCCTATGTTAAGGAGCGCCTTTGCAGTGGTGCCGATAAGCTCAACCTCGGCGGTATAGGAGTCGCTTCCGATTATGTCAATGTCGCACTGAACAAACTCGCGCATACGACCCTTCTGAGGACGCTCGGCGCGGTATACCTTGTCTATCTGAATTACCTTGAACGGAGAAGGGAGCTTTGCTCTGTTGTTGGCATAATAGCGAGTGAGAGGGAGAGTAAGGTCATAGCGAAGACCCATGTCGGCAAGCTCCTTAAGATTGCCGGAAGAAGCCGCTTCCTCAAGCTTTTCTCCGCGCTTCATTATCTTGAATATAAGATTAAGGTTCTCACCGCCCTCGGATTTGTCAAGATTTTCAATGTCCTCAATTATGGGCGTGGTTATGCGTTCAAAACCGCAGGAGCGGTATGTTTCAAGAATGGTAGACTGAAGATAATCGCGTACAAGCACCTCGGCGGGAAGATAGTCGGCAGTGCCCTTAACAGGTGTGATTTTCATTGATTTGATATCCTTTCAGAAATTTGCAATAAATATACAGATATTATATAACAAAAGCGAAATTTTGTCAAGTGTGAAACCGCTTTTCACACAAAATCCCGAAAACGTTCACAAAAAATATATTTTACATCACAAAATTCCCCTTGCAATCGGTGAAAATGTGTGGTATAATAATTACGTTTTATGTATGATTCCAATTATCACAAATCGACTAAGGAGAAATTTAAAATGAAGTTTAACAGATTTTTGGCACTTATTATGGCAGGTGCGCTTGCCGCATCTGTATGTGCCTGCGGAGTAGACAGCGGCGATAACACCGATACCACCGATACCGCATCGGACACGACCGCTGACACCGAAGCATATGACTACAGCGCGGGACTTGACGAGAACGGATTTTTCGAAGGGATAAAGGCATCCGAGATAGTGACACTCCCCGAATACAAGGGCGTTGAGCTTCCCGAGTCCGTTACAGTGGCATCCGAAGAAGCTCTCCAGGGTGAAATTGATATTATTCTTGAATCCTACTCCGAGGATATTTACGAGGAGATCACAGACAAGGCTATTGCCGACGGCGATACTGTAAACATCGACTATGTGGGAAGCATTGACGGCGTAGAATTCCAGGGCGGAAATACAGGCGGTCTCGGCACTGATGTTACAATCGGCGTGACACAGTATATCGACGATTTTCTTGAGCAGCTTATCGGTCATAAGCCCGGCGAGAACTTCGACATCGAGGTAACATTCCCCGAGGATTACGGAAATGATGAGCTTAACGGTAAGGATGCTATATTCAACATCACCGTAAACTACATAAAGGGCGAGCTTATTGAAACCGTAACCCCCGAGCTTTCTGATGAAATTGCCGCAGATTACGGCTTTGACAGCGCAGAGGCACTTATCGACGATATAAAGGCATGGCTTGTGCAGACTCAGAAGTATAACTTCGTAAACGGCATTCTTTCCGGAGCATCCTGCGAGGAAATACCTGAAGAGGTGCTTGATTTCTTCATAAATGCAGATGTGGCGCAGTTTGAGTATTATGCGGCTATGTACGGAATGACCGTTGAAGATTATATGAAGTCCGGCGGCTACGACTCCGTTGATGCTTATATCGAGTCTCAGAGTGATACATATGAGACCACCGCTCTCAATTTCCTCGCGGCTCAGGCAATTGCAGAGCTTGAGGGACTTACCGTAAGTGATGATGATATCACCGCTAACGGCTATGACGGATATGTTGAAACCTACGGCGCACCCTACATCAAGCAGTATCTCCTCTCTGATGTTATTGTTCACGACTTTATTATAAATAACGCAAAGACTGTTAAATAAGTCAGGGCATAATTTATAGACTTTAAAAAACGCTTCGGACGCACTCCGAGGCGTTTTTTCTGATATTCCGAGACAAGTCCGTTATATCTTGCCTACAGCTATTGACAAAACACGCAAGATGTTGTATAATAATCTAAATGTAAATGCGAAAGCAGGTGAAAATCTATAATGGATGGCGGTGGCCATACTAACCCTCCTTTATGCACGGTAAAGTATATATATACCGTTTGGGTGTCAAAAAGACGCATCCTTCCGAGGCGTGAATGATTAGACGTCGACGTTATTTTAAACACTCAATAAAAGTATTTTAGGAGGACATATTTTGGAAGGCAATTTATGGCTTATGCTTTTGTTTCAGATAGTTCTTATCGCACTCAATGCAATATTTGCGTATGCGGAAACAGCTGTTATAAGCGTAGGCGAGGGAAAGCTTGAAAAGCTTTCCGAGGATGGCGATAAACGCGCCAAAAAATTACTTAAATTAACATCGAAGCCGGCTAAATTCCTTGCAACAATACAGGTAGCCATAACACTTGCAGGATTTCTCGGCTCTGCATTTGCGGCACAAAACTTTTCCGGCCCTATTGTAAAGTGGATTGTTTCTCTTGGAGTCAAGGAAGTGTCGGAATCCACACTTGACGCCGCTGTTGTAGTTCTTATTACGCTGATTCTTTCATATTTCACACTTGTATTCGGCGAGCTTGTTCCGAAGAGAGCCGCAATGCGAAATCCCGAAAAGACAGCACTTTCTCTTGCAAAGCTTATCAGCTTTATCGCAAAGCTGTTCGCACCTATCGTATGGATGCTCACAGTATCCACTAATTTGGTGCTTCGTCTTATCGGCATTGATCCAAACAAAATAGATAATGACGTAAGCGAGGAGGATATCCGCGTTATGGTGGATTCCGCCGCAAAAAGCAGTTCAATAGACGACGAAGAGCGTACTTTCATCGAAAATATCTTTGAGTTTGACGATCTCACCGCCGGTGAGATTGCAACTCACAGAACAGATGTAACGATGCTGTGGCTTGATGAATCGGACGAGGAGTGGAACAGTGCTATACACGATAAGTGTCATATGTTCTATCCCGTTTGCGGCGAAAGCGTTGACGACGTTGTGGGTGTGCTGTATCTCAAGGATTATTTCCGTCTTGATGACAAGCGACGTGATGCCGTGATGGAAAAAGCGGTGAAGAAGCCATATTTCGTACCGGAAAGCGTAAAAGCAGACGTTCTGTTCCGCAACATGAAAAAGGGCGGAAAAACCTTTGCCGTGGTGCTTGACGAGTACGGCGGTATGCGAGGAATTGTCACCATGAACGACCTCATTACACGTCTTGTGGGTGACCTCGGTGACGATGCGGAAAATGAGAAACCTGCGGTAGAGCTTGCACAGACAGGCGAGCTTACCTGGAAGCTTACAGGAAATGTTCCGCTTGACGAGATTGCCGAGACTATGAAGCTTGATATTCCTGCCGATGATTTTGATACCTTCAGCGGCATGGTGTTCTCGGAGCTTGATTCGATACCCGACGACGGTGAATCATTTACACTTGAAGCGTGGGGAATGAAGATAACCGATCCTGTGATAGTGGAGCATCAGATAGAATCCGCTGTTCTTTTGCGTCTTGAACCGTTCCCAGTGGATGAAGACGATGATGGGGAATCTTCCGAGGATGATGAATAAATAAAAATATGCTGTCCCGTGTGATTGCGGGGCAGCATGTTTTTGTGAGTCAAGCTTTTTTAATGGGGTGAAATCCTGACATATTTTTGTAAAATATTGCGCCACGAAAAAAGCACTGTCAGCGACAGGCGCGTGACAGTGCTTTTGTATTCATTTTATCAGAATCCGAAATAGCTCTTGGTGTTGTTGTAGCAGATGTCAACAACAAGCTCTGCAAGAGTGTCAACATCGCAGGGATACTCGCCGTTTTCAACCCATTTGCCGATAAGGTCGCAGAGGATGCGGCGGAAGTATTCATGACGTGTGTAGGATATAAAGGAACGGGAGTCGGTAAGCATACCGAGGAAGTTGCCGAAGGAGGAGAGATTTGCAAGGTCGGTCATCTGACGGCGCATACCCTCAAGATTGTCGTTGAACCACCAAGCAGAGCCCTGCATAACCAGCGGCTTGCCGTCGCCTGAGGTCTCAAAGCATCCGCAAAGAGCCGCAACAGCCGCATTATCGCCGGGGTTGATGGAGTAGAGAATAGTACGGGGAAGCTTGCCGTCTGCCTCAGCCTTGTCAAGAAGGCGTGACACGGGAGTGATCATATCGTAGTTTCCGATAGTGTCAAAGCCGGCATCCGGACCAAGCTTCTTAAACATACGTGCATTCTGATTGCGGAGCACGCCGAAGTGGAGCTGCATTACGAATCCGCGGCACTTGTACTGTGCGGCAAGGAATGCAAGAAGCTCAGTGCGAATCTTTGCGGTCTCCTCGGCGCTCATGCCGTTTCCGTCGCTTGCAATAGCCTTCTTGAATATCTCGGTAAGCTCGTGGTTGGAAGCCTCGGCAAAGAGAGTGTATCCGTCAAGACCGTGGTCTGCGGTCTTGCATCCAAGCTCGCAGAAAAGGTCAAGTCTCTGCATGAGAGCAAGCTTAAGAGAGTCAATATCAACGATATTAACGCCGGACACCTCGGAAAGCTTTGCGATATAGCCTGCAAAGCCGGGCTTGTCAACAGCAAATGCCTTGTCGGGGCGGAAAGCAGGAAGAACGCGGACAGGGAAGGACGGATCGTCGCGGAGCATCTTGTGCCATTCAAGGGTGTCGATAGGGTCATCGGTGGTGCAGATAGTCTCAACACCGGAATTCTTGATGATGTTGCGTACGCTCATGGAAGGATCGCGGAGCTTCTCGTTGCAGATCTCCCAGATAGCGTCGCAGTTGTCTTCGCTTATGATAAGATCGCAGTCAAAATAACGCCGAAGCTCAAGATGTGACCAGTGATAAAGAGGATTGCCGATAAGCTTGGGCATCACCTTACACCAAGCCTTGAATTTATCATAGTCGGATGCAGAGCCTGTGATGAATTCCTCATCTACGCCGCAGCATCTCATAGCACGCCACTTGTAGTGGTCGCCGCCAAGCCAAAGCTCGGTGATGTTGTTGTATACCTTATCCTCCGCAATATCCTTTGGCGGAACATGGCAGTGATAGTCAATGATAGGGAGCTTTGCCGCATAGTTGTGGTAGAGTGCCTGAGCTGTTTCGGTCTCAAGCAAAAAGTCTTTGTCCATGAACTCTTTCATTTTGTATGTATCTCCTTAAAAAATTATAATATCTTGGCAGTAAATATAAACCACTGCTACAATAATACCATAAACATTCGGAAATTTCAATATAATTTGAAAAAGTTTATCGAATATACTTGCGATAAACGTAAAATTGTGTTAAAATATAAAATAGGTACTTTTTGAAAGGGTGTCATCACGATGTATATTCACGATTCGCACGTTCACACAAAATATTCCTTTGACGGCCCGAAGGATATAAACGGGGAAATTGATACAATAATCGAAACTGCAATCGCACGCGGCGTTAATGAAATATCCCTGTGCGACCACTGCGATATCGACGATATACTTGACGGCATATATCCGCTCTTTGAAGCGGACGTTATAAAGACCGATATACTCCGAGCCAAGGAAAAATACAAAGGGAAGATACAGATAAACTACGGTGTGGAGCTTGGTCAGGCACACGCAAGACGTGATGAAGCCGTAGAGCTTATAGGAAAGCAAGGTTTTGATTTTATAATCGCCTCACTGCATAATCTTCGCGGATATCCAGATTTCGCATTTCTTAAAATGGATATTATGTGCGATGAGCAGATCGAATATCTTATGAAGCGTACATTCTCCGAGCTTTCGGAGCTTGTGGATTTCGGCTGTTTCGGAGCACTTGCACATATTACATATATACAGCGGTATCTCACACTGTGCGGCAGAACCTTTGACCATGCGAAATACGCCGATGACTTTGAGATGATTTTTAAAAAGCTGATTTCATCCGGCACAGCACTCGAAATCAACACGTCGGGACTTCGAAGAAACAGTATTACAATGCCCGGATATGAGCTTTGCGCCATGTATCGCCAGTGCGGCGGCGAGCTTATAACCATCGGCTCAGACTCACACGGAGCGGCTGATGTAGCCTGCGGAATCGAAGAAGCAGCCGCAGAGCTTCGCAGACTTGGATTTAAGTCGCAGACGGTGGTGCGCGACGGAAAACTGACGCAAATCGAACTTTAATATAAAGGAATACAAACAAAATGCTTGATTCAACATTCAGTCTGCTGTATCCAAACGGCAGTGAGACGCCCGGCAAGAGAGTAAACATATCGGATGAGGTCATTTCCGAGCTGTCTCTTGATTATCTCATGGAACTGAAAAATTCTTCGCTGGCGGACTATTTTACCACAGATAAGGCTGTGATAGAATACCGAATGGCAACGGTGAGCGACCTTATGAACAATCCCACTATCGTGGATACTCTTAAGAGCGTGCTCACGCTTCTTAACGATATAATCGAGCTTCGCGCCATCAGAGGCGAGACCGAGGTGGCGAAGAATTATCTCTACAGTATAACGGAAATCGAACTCTATATCGACATCGTGGCGCGGCTTGCCAAGGGATTTCAGTCGGTGCGCGACAACGTAAAGTCTCCGGCGTTCATTAAGCTTACCAAAACTGTAACAGAGCTGTCGGAAAGCGACTATTACAAGGACCTAAATAAGAAGCTAAATGAGCTTACCGCCAAGGTGCACGACGTCAAATCCATCACCATCGGAGTTAATCTTGATTCCGAGTTTCGTCCCACCGATGCCGGTGTTGTAAGCCTCAACGCAGAGCATTTTAAATCTGGAAAAGTTATCGACAAGATACTGCGAATGGATTTCAAGGACGGCGATTACACCTGTATTGCGCCCCTTGTGCCTTACAACCATTCGAACACAGACAACGCAAAAATTGCCTTTTCAAACGCATTCAACGGGGCGATGAACGACATTTTCAAGGCGGATGTGAGGCAGTGGAGACAGCTTGTGCAGGCGTATGTGCTGTCAAATACCGATTTTCTCCTGCGTATCATGCCCGAGATAGAATTTCTCACCAAAGCGCAGTATATGCTGCTTGCTCTTAAGAGCCGCGGACTTGACCTTGCCGTTCCCGAAATCTGCGATATGGATAAACGGGAGTTTTCGGCGGTTAGCCTCTACAATCCGGCTGTGGCACTGAGAGTTGATGCGGAGATGGTGAAAAACGACATTGATTTTGACGAAAACGCTAAAATTTATGTACTTACAGGCCCCAACAGAGGCGGAAAATCCGTTATAACCTGTGCCGTGGGTCAGATTCAGGCTTTGGCACAGCTGGGACTGCCTGTTCCGGCAAAATCCGCCAAAATTTCGCCTGTAACCGCAATTTACACCCATTTTCCCACCGACAGCGGTGATACGCTTGAAAAGGGAAGACTCGGTGAGGAATGCGCCCGACTTAACGCTATATTTGACACAGTGGACAAATACAGTCTCGTGTTGCTTGACGAATCTTTCAGCTCCACAGGCTCATATGAGGCATCCTATATCGCATCCGAGGTGCTTACGGGATTTTCTATTGTGGGATGCAGATGCTTGTTCTCAACACATCTCCATGAGCTGTCCGCCAAACTTGACGAGATAAACATGCGGTGCAGGGAGCAGGGCGGTGTGGCAATTGATACGCTTGTGGCAGGCATCAAGGGCGCCGAGCGAAGCTTTGAGATTACAAGAGCCAAGCCCGACGGCAAATCCTATGCCAAAGATATTGCCGAAAAATTCGGACTGTCATATGATAAAATAATGGAACGTGTGAAAAACAAATAAATCATGAAAGGGAATTTAACAATGGATAACAATAACGAAATACTGTATCTTCTTGAGAACGACAGCCGCCTGACCCCGGAACAGCTTTCCGTAATGCTCGGAAAGGAAGTCGGCGACATCAAAGATATGATAAGCACCTACGAAAAAGACGGCGTTATTCTCGGTTATAAATCGCTGGTGGATTGGGATAAGACCGACCGCGAGTACGTCACTGCGCTCATCGAACTGAAGGTAGCTCCTCAGCGCGACCGCGGCTTTGATAAGGTGGCAGAGAAGATATACAACTATCCCGAGGTGCAGTCACTGTATCTTATGAGCGGAAGCTTTGACCTTGCTGTGTTTATCGAGGGCAAGACCATGAAAGAAGTGGCATTCTTTGTGGCACAGAAGCTTGCTCCTATTGAGTATATCGTTGCCACATCCACCCATTTCGTGCTTCAGAAATACAAGGACAAGGGAACTATATATAAACGCGCTCCCGAGGATATGAGAGGAATGCTTTAAGATATGCTTGATTATACAAAAATTCTCTCGGATAAGGTAAGGCACATCCAACCGTCCGGTATAAGAAAGTTTTTTGACCTGCTGAACGATAAAAAGGATGTTATATCCCTGACAGTGGGAGAGCCGGACTTTCTGACACCGTGGCACATACGGGATGCGGCAATAGAAAGCTTGCAGATGGGACGCACATATTATACCTCAAACGACGGTATTCTGGAGCTGAGAAGCGAAATATGTAATTACCTGAACCGCCGTTTTGACCTTAGCTACGACCATAAAAAAGAGGTTATAGTAACCGTTGGCGGCAGCGAGGCTATTGACATTGCCGTGCGCGCTCTTGTGAATCCCGGCGACGAGGTTATAATACCCATTCCGGCGTTTGTCTGCTACGGACCTATAGTTGAGCTTGCACACGGTGTGCCCGTATATATTGAGACCAAAAAGGAAGATAAATTCAAGCTTACTCCTGAAGCTTTGCGGGCGGCTATTACCGATAAAACAAAGCTCCTTATACTGCCGTTCCCAAATAATCCTACGGGCGCGGTGCTCACACGAGACGAGCTTGAGGAAATTGCCGAGGTGCTCCGCGGAACGGATATCATGGTGCTTTCCGATGAGATATACGGAGAGCTTACATACGGCTTTAAGCACACACCGATAGCCACGCTTGACGGAATGTGGGAGCGTACAGTTACAGTATCCGGATTTTCCAAGGCATACGCCATGACAGGATGGCGCCTCGGATATCTCTGTGCGCCCGAACCGCTTGTGTCGCAGATGCATAAAATACATCAGTATGCCATAATGTGCGCACCTACCACCAGCCAGCTTGCGGCAATCGAAGCGCTGAAGCACGGTGATCCGGACATTGAAATGATGGCAACAGAATACGACCACCGCAGAAAGTACATACTTGACGGTTTCAAGAAGATCGGAATCGAATGCTTTGAGGCTGAGGGGGCTTTCTACGTGTTCCCATACATAGGGAAGTGGGGGCTTTCTTCCGACGAATTCTGTCAGAGATTGCTTGACGAGAAAAATGTGGCGATCGTTCCCGGAAATGCATTCGGAAGCTGCGGCGAGGGATTTGCGAGAATCTCCTACGCGTATTCGGTTGAGCATATCACAAAGGCACTCGAAGCAATGGGCGAATTTGTGGAGTCTCTTGAGAAATAATCGGCACATGTCACCTCCGCGCGAACTCTTAACCGAGGGAAGCGGAGGTGACGGAAATAGAGCTTATTATACAAAATATACACAGTTTTGTTTGACCGCCGCCGATCGGCGCGAAGCGCACGATCCCGGTACGAAATAGAAAGACTAACCATTACGGTTAGTCTTTTTTTATTTGTTTAATAGCTGTTTTGCTTCTTCGATTTTTCCGAGATATTCTTCACAAGCTCTTATAACAAGATTTGCAAGTGAGCGACCTTCGAAGTCGGCTCTTTCTTGCATTTTTTCTTTAAGCTCTTTTGTGACTCTTATTCCAATTTGTTCGGTAGCTTTGTCTTTCAATGTTTATCACCTCACCGAAGTAATTATATCAAAACTTCTTTATTTTTGCAATACCTATTGACAATCAATGTTTAACAATGTATAATTATAAGTGTTAGCAATGTTATACAATGAAATACACAAAAAAGGAGTAAAACGAGATGAAAGTAAAAGTATTATGCGCAAAGGGTTACAACTATGAGAAGAACGGACAACAGAAGCAGGGAATTACAATAGATGTATGCTCTGCAGATCAGCTCAACGAATCTGACGGAAAAGGCAACTTCACAGCAGGATATCCGGCAGAGAATATATACATCCCCCGTTCGCTTCCTTTGGAAGCTAACGACATAATCAATCTTGTTGGCAAGGAAGTAGAGCTTGTATACGAAAGACGACTTGGTCAGAGGTTCGAGCAGCTTGTTGCGATCAAGGAATTGGAATAAGGCTATACTGCGGTACATATACCGCATAGCAATAAAAATCATACGAAGGAGGACAGGAAAATGAATGGTCTCATGTTAACCGCTACCGGTACAGATGTAAGCAGCTTCATAACAACTATTACAGATGCGCTTGGTAATACGTTTACAGTCAGCAATCTCGGTGTTGTTCTGGTCGCCGCTATTGCTGTATCAGCTCCGTTTGTTCTCGCATGGTTTGCATTCCGTAAGGTGCGCAATGCAGCTACGGGTGGTCTCAGGAAGGGCAAGCTTTAAGCCCTGCGGCGGGCTATGCCCGCCGTTTTTCTTTTAAAAGGAGGTAGAATATGCCGTTCATAACACAACCGTTAGGGTTGAAGAATCTAAGAGAAGCTAATTTGGAGCAGACCCTTAAGACCGGCAAGGAATTTCCATATAGCGGAATATGGCTGTTTTCCGGACAGCAGGGAGCAGGAAAGACTCTGCTCATGATGCACACGCTGAAGTGTATGATGAATGAGTATCCGGAAGCTCTTGTGGTCTCCAATATCGCCATATACGGCGTTCCGTCAATTCCGTATACCGGAATCGAGGATTTTGAGAAGTACCGGAACGGTGCACAGGGAACTATCTTTGTTATCGACGAGATACATACTCTGTTTAGCTCCCTGGAGTCCGCAAAAATGCCTGCAAGCACGCTCACCGTGTGGAGTCAGAACAGAAAGAACCGCCGAGTTATTCTCGGAACATCACAACGCTTTACGCGTGTAGCTAAGGGTATCAGAGAGCAGTGCACTTACAATTACGAGTGCAGCCGTCCCATATTCCGTCAGATCTACAGCTACAGAGTAAAGGACGGTGACGATTACGACGATGCAGGGAAGTATACCGGGGAGAAAGAACCCCAACGCCATTGGTACTGTCCCAGTGTCAATGTGATGCGTATGTACAACACCCTTGAGGTGGTTGTCAGAGATAAAGCCGGAGGTGATGTTCATGGCTCTGATCATTGAGGGATTCGCACAGTTTCTCCCTTATGTGTTTATGCTTGTAGTCACCGGAACGATATGGGATATGGCAGTATCTGCATTCAGGGGGCGTTAGTATGAAACAGGTGAGTGATGCAAGGTCTACAATCAGCTCCACATACCTCAATGTATTCTACAGCAAGCTCCGACCGCTTGATGAATATATCATCTGCCAGACCGATGATTACGAGTATACCATGCTTGTCAGAAACGCTGTAAATCATGATGACGTTATGGAGTATGTCATATACCGAAACGGAACTAATACCGGGTATGAGATTGATGAGTATGAGAGCACATGGAGCTACGATATCAGTAACGAAATTTACGTGTACAGCAATATTGGTTACGGCACTATGTCGGTTCTGCCGTGTCATGAGATCATGATAGCATGGTCGATAATTGTCGCACTGTGCTGTGGTGCACTTTGGGTGATGTTCAGAGGAGGTCTTTTCGCATGGAGAAGAAATACAAAGTCCTAACCGGTATAACGGCATTGCTTCTTGTGCTTGCCATATTGGCGGTCAGTATCTCCGCTTCCTCGTATACGTCGAGTGATGCTTATTTCATATTTGGAGAGACCGGAAGCAGTGTTTTGAAAATCGCGGGTGTTCTTTACGGTGATGATATTATCGTTGATACTCCCGATACTTCATGGGGATTTTTTCATGACTTGGAACTAAAGAAATTCCATACTTATACGGTTGATGTAACCCTTGAAATGGAATTTCCAAACAGTGATGATCCGGATGTGGGAATATATCCCTTGCCGGGTGAGCTTGTCAATATATCTTTTCTTGGAGATGATTCTTACGTTTCCGGAAAGAATCAAGTAAATGCTTCGAATATACTGCTTGATCAGAAAAACAGAGCCGGGGAGTCTTATTCAGACTTAGTGTCAATGAGCTTTGATTCTTTTTACAACTCAGAGAAAGAGCTTACCGAGCTTAATTACCACCTTTCTTTCAGCACCGCGTCCGGCTTTATAGATAACCTTAATGAGGGTATCTGGTATATGATGTCTTTCTTTGATATGCACCCGGAATCTGAAAATGTCCGTTACCTTGTAAGTTATTGGGATATATCCGTAACTGCATCCTATGACCCGGAGGGAGACATTTTTGAGGAGTCTGTAGTAGATAAGCTTGGTGATGCAGTCAGTAAGCTTGATGAGATCAATGCCGAAATAGCCATTCTGCAGGTTACAGGCAGTACACAGGTTCAGAAGCTTGAAGAACTCAAAGCGACTACTGAAACTCTTGTGGCACAAAACACCGAGCTAAGCCTTAAGGTTTCTGATATCAAGACACAGCTTGATAAGCTTCCCGATGACATTGGAAACCAGTTCGAGCAGAAGCTTGAAGAACAGTCCCAAAAGGAATTGGAAGCTGCAGAGTCAGCCGGAAATGAATTTCTTGATCAGCTTGTAGGTGAGCTTGGTGGTGTTGTAGATACAGAAGGAATTATTTCTTCTTTTAAGCTTTTTTTGAATACGCTTTCGTATAGTGGGAGAACATGCCCTATTAATATCCCCAAACTTTCCATACCTGCTATGGAGGGGGTTACATCTGAACCTATAGTTTTGATGAATAATACTTCGGTAAATCTTGCCGATTATATTTATATGATACCTGAAAGTATCATGAAGGTTGTGCAGTGGTTTACGGTAATAGGTATAGTTTTAAATGCGATATTTACGCTTATGAAGCTGATAAATCGTTTTCTTCAGGGTAAATCTGTAGGCGATGAGGATGGTGATTGATTGTGGCTGATATAGCAAAATGGGGTATACTCATAGCTGTAGCACTTGGGGTTATAGCTTTGATAGTAGCTCTTCCTGTTACCGAGATGATTGATATTTCCGCTCTTAGTGAAGGATTTTATCAAATAGTTCTGGTTTTGAGTGCCTATCTTATGAGAGCAAGAGGATTCCTCAATTTGTTTGTTCCTCCGGGATACGAGTGGATGATAACAGCATCTATAACATGGAATATTACTTCCAGATTTCTTACATGGGCGATCAATATCACTTCTCAAGCAGCACACTATATTTTCAAGTAAACGCCGCGGCGCGGATCGCGCGGATGCGCGATGTGCGGCGGCGTACATGAAAGGAGGTTTATTATGTGCATAAGATACTGATAGACAGCTTATCAATCACATGGAAATACGACAACGTGGGCGAGCTTTACGAGCTTCTCGGACTTCAGGATGCAGAGATGCAGCCGAAGAAAACACGTTGGTATGACGGAGGAGAATATATAGACGGTGTTTTGATAGCTTACAATTTCAATGACGAACGTGAAATATCTGACACCTTTCTAAATATCTCCGGTAAAGGATGCCGCACGGTGGAGCAGTTGAATCCGGGTTTCGATTGGTTTGAATTTCTGTACCGGTACGACAGTCAGATCAGAGACAAAAAAGCACATATTTCACGTATAGATATCGCCTGTGACGTGGATGACGGATCTATTACGTATAACATGATTTACAAGTATTCCAAATCACAGCTTTATGTATCAAGAGCTAAGGAGCTCCCGGACTTGCGTGAAATGCGTACTGAGGTAGTTTATTACGGTTCCGAGAAATCGAATAGACTTCTGCGAATTTACAACAAAGCCTTGGAGCAGGGAATACCGGATACCGATTGGATGCGTTTTGAATTTCAGTTTCGTAATGACAGTGCAACATCATGGTATCTCAATTGGTGCGAGCACCGAGACATTGGCAAGCTCTATGCCGGAGTAATGATCGACTTCCTCCGCTTCGTCAGTCCTCCACGTGGGACGAGCATAAAGACCATCAAACAACACAGCAATCAGCACAGATTGCCTACAGTTACGTGGTGGTCAGACTTCATCGGCGCGGCAGAGCGAATCCCGCAACTCTATTTGCCCGGACAGGATTACACCCTTGATAGGCTGGAGCACTACCTTGAACATAACGTAGCAAGCTCCCTTAAGGCGTATATGATCGCCCACGATGGAGATATCGGTAAGCTTCTCGATGCAGTGAAGCATTGCAAGCTGAACGCAAAGCAGAAGCTAATGCTTGCGGAGCTTGATATGATGCGAGCTGAGCAGGTAGGAAAACAGATAGAATAGAAGAACATATTGAATAATTACGTAATTACTTAATACAAACGAATAGAATTTTGTAGCCTTATCCGGCTGATCACCGGGTAAGGCTTTTTTCCTTCCTCTAATTGCCCGGCGTCAGCCAGACTAACGGTGCCGTTCATGCGAGGATCCCGCGCCAAAGCGGACAGCACACTAACAATTACCAATATTGCCATTTTATCGCTGGAAGAAAAACGCCCACTTTGGCAACCCCCGACTGTAGTATCACGGGGGTAATACACGCCAAGAGTTTACGGCAAAAATCGCTCTTTTAGCCTTTGGCTATCTGACAAAATCGGGCGTTGATTTTGCAAATATTGAAAATTGTACCAAAAATGGAAAAACTACGGCGGCGACCATACAAAACGTGCATTTTGTTTAGGCTGCGTCAAGAGAGCAGCGAGCCGAAGGGAGCTGCTATCCGAATGCTGACGCAACTATACAAAATGCAAATTTTGTATAATAAAGGGAAGCGAAATACACATTAAATATATTAAAATATAGGAAAAACCGTCAGATGAACTGTTTTGCCAAGTTCACCCGACGGCGTATTTGTTTATTGTTTGAAGTGTCGTATCGCTGCGCTGTGCAATGCGTGTTGCTGTAATCATATCACCGGCATACGCTCACAGCGTTCCGCACCGGACATCTTGTTACTTGCACAATTACGATACTGTGTGCATAACCATCGATAATTACAGGAACTGTGCTGTGACAGCCTACAGCGTGTCTGCGGACGTACATTTATACGTTTCGATGTGTCCTGAACGCTCACAGCTTATCTGTAAAATCAGGCATATTACGGAACATCGACATAATTATCGAGTCAGTTGTAAGCGCGTTTGCAAAGTACAGAACTTCCCGTGCGTATGTTTTGCCGCGGCACAGCGTTTGAGAATTCAACTTACAAGTATTTCCCTTGGCAAGCAAATGCACCGGCAATGTTTTCAATTATACAAAATCCAACACAAATAATATATTACCCTATCTATTATACAAAATAATTACCAAAGTATAATTGCACTATAAGCATCCGTATACAACATTGCGAAGCCTCGGCTGATACCATCCCTCACGCGGATTTAAGGTATGCTGTACGAAGAAAACGCCAAGCCTTTCAGCAGTATCCATAATTGCGGTAGCACCTGCCGCTCCGCCCCATCCGAATTCTCCGAGATTTGCTATCGATCCGGACTTGGCTTTGTCAATGTGTGTGCGCACACCGAGTCCGTATCCGTAACCGACGAGGTGTGGCCAATTTAAATCTTTAAGTAATTCCGGCGACAGGCGATTGCATTTCATAAGCTCAACTGTTTTTGCGGACAAAATGCGGTTGCCGCTCTTCCCTATTCCGCCGCAAGACAGTGCCGCCATCAGCTTTACATAATCATCCACAGTGGTAGTAATACCTGCACCACCACTCTCGTAGTTGGGATATCCGCCGTAACCGCCCTGTACTTCCATTCCAACATTTTCAAAATGTCCAATGTTGTCAGAGCCTTTCTGTTGTGCTTCCACATCGGAAAGCTTCAGTTCTGCGGGATCATCCGGAATAAAGCGGTACTGAGACGCCATATTGCTTCGTATCTCGTCTGTGTGGCGGAATACGGTTTTGCTCATTTCAAGCGGACCGAATACGTTTTCCTGCAGGTATTCACCAAAAGTCTTGCCGCTCACAACGCTGATAAGTGCGCCCAGCACGTCATGGCAAAGTGAATACTGCCAATGTGTGCCCGGCTCAAATGAAAGCGGCTCATTTGCAAGCGCGCGTGCGAAATCAAGGGTTGTAAACATATTTTTCGATTCCTCACGAAGCTTTACAAGCGACGGACAATTAAAGTTATAGTTAAAACCTGCGGTCATACTGAAAAGATGCCCGACTTTTATTGAGTTCTTGGCGTTTTCAATATTTCCGTCTTTTGCTTTAACAGTCATATGACGAAATTCGGGGATGTATTCAGAAAGCGGATCGTTAAGGTCAATAATTCCCTGCTCCAACAGCTGTGCTCCGGCTGTAACGGCAGCAATTTTGGTACAGGAGTAGATATTGAAGTATTCGTCTCCGGTCATAGGCTTTTTAGTATCAAGATCGGAAACACCGGCGGCGTATTTATACACGGGCTTTCCGTCAAGCGTTACCGCCACAGCACATCCCGGAGTACGGTATTCTGCCATATAATCAAGAAAATTTTTAAGCTTTGTGAAATCCATTTGTGTTCTCCTTTATATAAAGACTGTATAATCCGGATGCCAAACTTTTTAGTGAGAGTTTATATCAAGTCAGGACATAAAATTTCATATAATATCTTTTTCGTGAAGAATTACACCATTTGCAACAAGTCGTTTTTGAAGTTCAATAATATCTATCTTTGAGAAATCATCTGTCATTGCCGCCGCTGTCCCGGCAGCCTGACCGGTAACAGCACAGCATGGTATAACTCTCATAATGTCCCACATTGTTTCACCTACCGAAGTACAACGACCGGCACATATAAGGTTTTTCACTTTAGAATTATATAAGGTTCTGAACGGCACCTCATATACAGGCCCACGCTTTTTCCAGTTTGAAACCATTCCGATAGAATCTTCAAAATGTTTATGCATCTCTGTATGTGACAATTCATACTCCCCAACAATCCGTCTTGTCATTCTTATTTGGGGCGTTGTGGCGATAGTTGCCGGCAGAAGAGTATCATCACTTTCGCGCTTTTTCAGAAAATCCGCATATGTGGATTGATGCGACATACACATTAGCTCTGACAGTTCCTCCCCGTCAAGTCCTGAAAACCGTCTGTCAACAAGTGGCTTAACCTTGTTTTCTTCAGTTCTTTCTTCATCCGGGATATCTGCAAAGCCAATTATATTAAGTTTATAACCATTATTTCCTACCGAATAGTACCATGCAGCAAGTACATTTCCCTGATTAAAGTTCTCAGTCGGAGCACCTGCAAAATGAGCAACATCACAATCACCGGTTGCATCAACTACTGATTTAACCTGATATGCAAATCTTCCTGATTTATTTTCTGTAATTATATGCTTAATCTTATTTTCACTTACGTTCACTCCGACAGCATATGTTCCATACAGTATGTCAACGCCTTCATCCATAAGAAGTTTTTCTGCCAAAATAGCAAAAAGCTGCGGATTATACTGAACCTCAAACCTTTTATCTGTTTGTGTGCGTGTTCCTTTGTTTTCAAGCCAATTTTCAGGATAACTTGCCTCTGCACCATGTAATATTGACAAACGAAGAAGTTCCTCTGCTATGCCAAATGATACTTGTCTGCCAAAGCCATCACAAAGCGGAAGATACATTGTTACAATACCTGCTGTACCAAGACCGCCAAGCATATACTGTTTTTCAAAAAGAACCACTTTGCTCCCTTGTCTTGCTGCTGCTAATGCTGCAGATATTCCGGCAAACCCTCCGCCACATACCGCAACATCATATTCTCCTTTGACCTCTGTCTTTATCTGCTCGTTTATTATCATATTTACAACCCTATTTAAAACTTTTAATATATTATCTTTATATGAATTTATATAGATTATAGCACAAAATGCAGTGTATTTCAAGAGGCGTGGAAAAATATAACAAAAAATCGTACAAAGACAGACATCCGGGTACGATTTTTTTAATATTCAATATTTGCAAATATAATATTTATTTCCTTCTGTCATATCTTATCATTGCGGCGGTTATTGAGAGTATCACAAGAACATTTCCCACAGCAGAACCGTAGGCAAGATTTGACAGATTATATGTAAGCCAAAAAGGTGCCGCAAGGAGCGAAATCTTCCTTATGTGTGCTTCTTTTGTTATCCATAATGCAGTGACCTCAAGGACGATGCCAAAGATTGCAAACATGCTGAATATATTTTCGTAAAGCACAAGACCGACCGCAGTTAATAACACATTTATCGCGATCATAGTTATAATACAGTATCTTCGTATCGGCGCTTTGTCCTTGTATTTTGCAATAACAGATGAAATCATACCGAGAAAATCAAGTACAGCGCCTTCAAAAGCTCCAAGCATCACATACTGAAGTATGTACAAAGCTCTTGACAGGATGTTGACGGCAAGTATATTTTTTCGACTTTTGAACTGAAAGCTAAGTAAAAACGAGGCAACTGCCGCTATTCCGATAATCTGTGCCGCAATAATCACGGTATAATTTCCTCCCCTTCTTCGAAGCTTATCACGGGCGATAAAAAAGCCAAAAGCAAACGCTTTTGACTTTCTTATGGTGCGAGAAACGGGACTTGTGAGAACCCTACGAGCAGCCGCCTCCGGCGTCAGCTCGGCCAAGAATCCCGTGGGGATTCTTGCATACGATTTCTTCGAACCATATCACGGACGATAAAAAAGCCCAAAGCAAATGCTTTTGGCTTTTTTATGGTGCGAGAAACGGGACTTGAACCCGTACAGTGTGAACTACACGCCCCTCAAACGTGCGCGTCTGCCAGTTCCGCCACTCTCGCATAATATGTGTGCCGTTAAACGACTTATATATTATACACTATTGTATCCTATTTGTCAATAGCTTTTCTAAAAAATATTACATTTTGGCAAAATATTTTCGGATGCTTTCAGCACATCGCTTCGCGATGTGCTCAAGAACAGCGACCGTTCCATCTTTAACATTTACAATTGCGCACTTGATTTTATCAGACGATGGGTGTATAATAAAAAACGATTTAATTCTTGAAAGGATAATATAAAATGACAGACAGAGAAATTGCCGAGCTTAGGCGGAGGCTTGCACCCGATAAAAATAATATCACGACACTTCGCGGACGGTATGTAAACGAGAAAAAAGAGACCATCCACGAGTTTTCCACCTCCTTTTATATGCTTCCCGAGGAGGAAATAGAAAAATACCTTGCCATATTCCGCCGCGCAATGTCCGGAACTAACGGAAAAAATCTTATAGATATCGCCTTTTCTATACCGCAGGTGGAATCTGGCGTGGAGCACGGACTGCTCACTTCCCTGCGTCAGTCGCGGCTTAAGGATGATGAGGCGGCTAAAAACTTCTTCGATAAAGCCGCTGAGGGACTGAATCTTGAGGGAAACAACCTTATTCTCCTTATGACCGATGCGTACGATGTCCCCAAAAAGCACCGCGACGACGGCGACTTGGAGGAATCCTCGTCGGTGTTCACCTACATAATGTGTGCCGTGTGCCCCGTTAAGGAAGCAAAATCCACACTTGCCTATGACCCCACAAAGCAGGGATTCCACACACGCTCATGCGAGTGGAACGTGTCTGCCCCCGAGCTTGGTTTTCTCTTCCCTGCCTTTGATTCAAGGCAGACCAATATATACAACGCGCTGTACTATGTCAAGAATCCGGACGATAACTGCGAGACCTTTGCAAACGGTCTGTTCGGTACGGATCTGCCGCTTCCGGCAGGTGAGCAGAAAGCCATATTTGAAACTGTCCTCGGCGAAACGCTCGGTGTGGAATGCAGTTACGGCGTTGTGCAGGCAATACACGATGATATCGCCTGCCGCATTGAGGAGCATAAGCTCTTAAAGGAGCAGGAACAGCTCACAATAACCCGTACCGATATCGCATCCATTCTTGAATCCTGCGGCGTATCTGAGCCAAAAATCGAAGAATTTAAGCATAAATGCGACGAGGAATACGGTGACAGCGCACCGATTTATCCCAAAAACATCGTTGAGCCTAAAAAGCTTGAGATAAAGACTCCCGATGTGACCATAAAAGTGAATCCCGAGAGAGGCGATCTCGTTGAGACGCGCGTAATTGACGGTGTGAAATACGTGCTTGTACGCGCCGATGCGGATGTGACGGTCAACGGCGTTTATGTTGATATAAATGAATAAAATTTTACGCTTCACCGGTACGTGGTGAAGCGTAATTTATTTTCCAAAACAATACAAATTTATGACTGCATAACTAAAGCCGACAGACGGCAATACTACCTGTAGAAAGCAATACTTTCACAGGAAAGGCAAAATATTATGAAGTCAAACACCTACAGCCGCAAGGTTGAAATATGCGGCGTAAATACAGCCGCACTCCCAACGCTAAACGCTGAAGAAAAGCGTGAATTGCTTATTAAATCCAAGGAAGGCGACGACTTTGCGAGAAATACCCTGATAAACGGAAATCTCAGACTTGTTTTGTCTATAATTCAGCGATTTGCAAGCCGCGGAGAGAATCTCGATGACCTTTTTCAGGTCGGATGCATCGGTCTTATAAAAGCGGTTGACAATTTCGATACTACGCTTGATGTAAAATTTTCCACCTACGCCGTTCCAATGATAATCGGCGAGATACGAAGATATCTTCGTGACAATAACGCAGTGCGCGTCAGCCGCTCTGTCCGCGATCTTGCATACCGCGCACTTCAGGCGCGCGAGCAGCTCACAAGAACGCTTGACCGTGAGCCGACTCTTGAAGATATTGCAAAGCTTGTGGATGTACCAAAGGAAGAAGTTGGCGCGGCACTTGAAGCAATAGTTGAGCCGGTCAGTCTCTATGAGCCGGTATTTTCCGACGGCGGTGATTCCATTTATATAATGGATCAGATAAGCGACAACGACAATACCGACGAGGCGTGGCTTGAAGATATCGCACTGCGCGAAGCAATGAAGCGTCTTTCGCCAAGGGAGAAAAATATTATCGAAATGAGGTATTTCAAGGGGCGCACGCAGATGGAAATAGCCGGTGAGATCGGCATTTCCCAGGCACAGGTGTCGAGAATCGAAAAATCGGCACTGGAACGAATCAAAAAGGATATGTGAAATCCATATGAAAATCCCCAAGGAGCTGCTCCTTGGGGATTTTTTCGCGGTGCTACTATCAGTGAACCTGTTCTATCTTAATAACGTTGGAATTGCCGGATTTGCCGTTTATCTGACCGCCGGTCATAACCACGCTGTCGCCCTTTTCAAGGGAATATATTTCCTCAGCACGCTTCATGGCACTGTAGAACATAACCTCCATTGAGGAAAACTCCTCGCACATCACGGGAGTTACACCCCAGCTGAGATTCAGCTTGCGCCATACCTTTTCCGATGTGGTCATACCGAGAATGTCCACAGGGCATCTGAAACGGCTTACCATTCTTGCGGTCTTACCGCTTATGGAGTTGACTACAAGACCCTTTGCATCAAGTGCTATTGCCATGGAGCAAGCAGAATGAGAGAGGGCATCTATGCTGTTGCGTATCTTGAATTCCGTAGTTCTGAAGCGCTCACTGTAATCTATGGTTCGCTCGGTGAATGCGGCGATCTCTGCCATGTTTTTTACTGCCTTTACGGGATATTTTCCCGATGCCGTCTCGCCGGAAAGCATGACAGCCGAGGTGCCGTCGTATACGGCATTTGCAACGTCGGACAGCTCTGCTCTTGTGGGGCGCGGATTGTGTATCATGGATTCTAGCATTTCCGTGGCGGTTATAACTCTGATACCGAGAAGTCTGCACTTGTTGATAAGATATTTCTGTATTGAGGGAACCTCAATGAACGGTATTTCCACACCAAGGTCGCCGCGGGCTATCATTATTCCGTCCGCAAGCTCGCATATTTCTTCAATGTTGTCAACACCGGAGCGATTTTCTATCTTTGCGATAATATCAATCTGCTCGCCGCCGTTTTCGTTGAGGAAGTTTCTTATGTCGCGCACGTCGTTTTTATTTGATACAAAGGATGCCGCCACAAAATCTATATCGTTCTGTATACCGAAAAGAAGATCAGCCTTGTCCTGCTCACTTAAAAATTCGTGCTTCATTACGATGCCCGGGAAATGCATACTCTTTCTGTCGGAAAGCTCGCCGCCCACAACTACCTTGCATATAACGTCGTGCCCCTGTATTTCGGTGACATTGAATATAACAAGTCCGTTGTTTACGGTTATGGTGTCGCCGCAGGAAAGATCATCTGTCAGATGCGCGTAGTTGACAGCAACTCGCTCTTCGTTTCCAACGATATCATCAGTGGTAAATATAAAAGTATCTCCCTCGCGAAGAGTCACCTTCTTATTTTCAAAGGTCTTTATTCTGTATTCCGGACCCTTGGTGTCAAGCATTATAGCAACAGGCAAACCGAGCTTGCTTCTCACCTTTTTGATGGTGTCGATCTTGGTCTGATGGTCCTCGTGTGTTCCATGGGAGAAGTTGAGTCTCGCTACGTTCATGCCCTCAAGGCACATTTTGGTAAGAGTCTCTTCATCCTCGCAGGCAGGTCCTATGGTGCATATAAGTTTGGTCTTTCTCATTTTTTTGGGTAGTCTCCTTGGTTTTCGCTATGCTAAAAATTCTATGTTATTATTGTACCATGTTAACACTAAATTGTCAAGATATGTACGCATAAATATATGGAAATTCGTTCCAATGGGAATATTACCGTGAACGGAGCATCGAGGATGCCTGTCCCTACGAGTGTTACTCAGTCACCACATACCGCGCGCCGCAAAGCGGTCGCGCCCCCCAAAACACAAACGATTACCGCAACCCAAGCCGCCGGAATGGTGAGGACCCATGCAGGCGGCGCGAGTGTGGCGTCCTAACGATTCTAAAATTACATCGCCTCAGCGGTGTGATAATTCCCTGTATAAAGTTCTTTGCGGATGCTTTCAGCACATCGCAAGCGATGTGCTCAAAAACAGCGACCGTACCCCACACAAAAAATCCCCAAGAAGCAAACGCTCCTTGGGGAGATTTTATATGCATATAATTAGTGCTTGAAATGTCTCTGACCGGTGAAGATCATTGCAATGCCGTACTTGTTGCAGGCATCAATGGACTCCTGGTCGCGGATAGAGCCGCCGGGCTGGATGATAGCGGTGATGCCAGCCTTGTGAGCAGCCTCAACGCAGTCGGAGAACGGGAAGAATGCATCGGAGGCCATAACACTGCCTGCCGCTCTGTTCTTCTCTGTTCCCTCAAGCTCGTTGGCATATCTTATTGCAAGCTCAAGAGCGGTGATACGGTTGGTCTGACCGGGGCCGATACCTGTTGTAATGCCGTTCTTTGCGAGAACGATAGCATTAGATTTGGTGTGCTTAACAACCTTCATAGCAAACTTAAGATCAGCCATTTCAGCCTCGGTGGGAGCCTTTTCGGTAACAACCTTAAGCTCGGCATCGTCGTAAACGCCGATATCGCGCTCCTGTACGAGAAGACCGCCTGCAACACGCTTCATGTCAAGCATATCCTTGGTGTTGGGCTTTGCGATCTCAGGGAGTCTGAGGATTCTGATGTTTGCCTTCTTCTGAAGGATTTCAAGAGCATCAGCATCGAAATCGGGAGCGATAACGATCTCAACGAAGATCTTGTTGATCTCGGCTGCGGTTGCCGCATCAACCTTGCGGTTGCAAGCGATAATACCGCCGAAAATGGAAACGGGATCTGCATTGTATGCGTTCATGTAAGCGGCGTAGATGTCGTTTCCAACGCCAACTCCGCAGGGATTTGCGTGCTTAACTGCAACAACGCAGGGCTCGTCAAATTCCTTGAGGCACTCAAGAGCACCGTTGGTGTCATTGATGTTGTTGTAGGAAAGCTCCTTGCCGTGAAGCTGCTCTGCCGCCGCAAGAGTACCGTCGAAGTGACCGATCTCCTTGTAGAAAGCCGCAAGCTGACCGGGATTCTCGCCGTAGCGCATATCCTGTACCTTTTCGTAGGTGAGAGAAAGCTTTTCAGGGAATATGGGCATATCGGTCTCAACACGAAGATAGGACTGAATAAGTGTGTCGTATGCCGCAGTGTGGTTGAATACCTTGTAAGCAAGCTTCAGGTTGGTGTCTACAGATACCTTGCCGTTAGCCTTAAGCTCATCAATAACGGTTGTGTAATCAGCAGGATCAACGATAACGGAAACGTCCTGGTAATTCTTAGCCGCCGCACGGAGCATTGTAGGACCGCCGATGTCGATGTGCTCGATTGCGTCCTCACGGGTAACGCCGGGCTTCATGATGGTGTCCTTGAAAGCGTAGAGGTTGATAGCTACAATGTCAATAGGAGTAACACCAAGCTCAGCGATCTGAGCCATGTGCTCAGGATTGCTTCTCATCGCAAGAATACCTGCATGAATGAGGGGATGGAGGGTCTTAACACGTCCGTCAAGACATTCCGGGAAGCCTGTAACGTCGGAAACCTGAGTTACGGGGATTCCGGCATCGTTAATTACCTTCCATGTTCCGCCTGTTGAGAGTATTTCGTAGCCGAGAGCGTCAAGCTCACGAGCAAACTCAACAACGCCTGTTTTGTCGGTAAGACTGATTATTGCGCGCTTTTTCATTGGTTTTTACCTCGTATGTGTTTATTTGTATACTATTATATCAGAAATTATCTGCAAGGTCAAGTGTTATTGTGACGAATATAAGCGAAAAACGGCGAAAAATTTCGCTGTTTTTCCAAGAGCGGGCTCAGATAAGAGTTTTTTCATCAAACCAATAGAGATTTTCGTCCCCTGTTGAATTCACGGTTTCCGGGGTGGATGTTGAAGCAAAAATTCGACCAAAATGCACAATCCACCACAATACTTGCAAATTACGACATAATTATGTATAACGTATTGAAATATCAAGTAGCTTATGATAAAATGATTTTGGGAGAGATTTTATCTTTAAATAAGTGCCTTTCCCGGAATATGTTGTAAGGAGAATTGCAGAAATGTCACAATGTTTTGCAAAACCTGATGCCCGTATTATAAAGTTTGATACGGCGTCCAATATGGAAAAAAATAAAAATACGCTTTGCGTCTGCGGTGACGGAATCACACACGGTAAGTATGAAATCGTCACAAAAGACGATCCCGATGCTCCATATATAAAGTTTTATCATCAAGCAACTCCCGTTCAGTATAAATCATACCGCTGTATTCCTCAGTTCAGCGAGCCGAATTTTATCACCGCTGAATATAAGTATGTGCGCGTGAAATACAGAACAACCGACAAGGTTGCTTCGTCCATCACCTTCAGACGTTCCTCAAATATCCCAAAAATCGTTCCAAACACCAAGCTTTCAAACGGCGAATGGGTCGTATCAGCGCCCTTTGAAGTGTCCGAGGACATTATGGAGCTGTTCGTTGGTAAGGGCAATGTCATGATGGAATATACCGCCGAGCATTTCGATGCGGATATATGCATAAAAGAGGTTGCTTTCTTCAAATCCGAAGCTGACGCATACGCGTACTACGGCGACGAGCCTGTTGTGCCAACTCCTGAAAGCGAAAATCATCAGATAAAAATAATGGGCAATGATATCGCAAATTATAAGATAGTCATTCCTGTGAATTCCTGCGCAGAAGTTGCAAATGCCGCGAATATCCTTGCAGATTACATAAAGTCCCTCTGCGGCGTCAATCTCCCTGTTGTCACCGACGACGAGCCTGACGGCAAGTATGAGATACTCATGGGAAGCACCAACCGCAAGCTGTCTGGCGTATACCTTAAGGAGCTTCTTGATGCAGGTGCACCCTACACCGTATATTGCAGTGAAATTGTGGGAAACACACCTGTTATAAACGCACTTGTTCCTGCGGCGTGCGAGCAGGCTGTAGAGAAATTTGTCATGACGTACCTTTACAAGGGTATGCCGCAAATTCCGGAAATAATAGACATTGACGCTCCTATCCGCTTCTCCGGTCATGTAATCAGACACAGCCCATACGCTGTTTACGATGATCCGGTCAATGTGGCTGATCCTACCGTATTCTGCGAGGATTTTGCATCCGACAAGGGTTACTTCACCGAGGAAAACGGCGAAAAGCTCTGGAAATACGAAAACGGAGCATATGTTTACACCGGAAACGGCTATTCTGTATCCTATGTTCACGTTTACGAGCAGAATGTGTCCGAAACAGTGACCCTCTCCTACAAAAATGCCGATAAATACGCTAATTTCGGTCTTGTGGCGCGCTATGTTGCCTCTGCCGGCTATGCAAAGGCAGGTTATGACTTCAGACGAGGTGAATGGTACATCGAATTCCGCGAAGGCTTCGACCTTGGCGTTATGCGCTGGGCAAGCAAGCCGGATGTCCTCACTCCCGATACAAAATACACACTGAACTTCACCGTTGACGGCAAAAAAGCAACTCTCACAGTCAACGGCGAGCCTACGGTTGAATGTGAGATATACCACGTAACTCCCGGCTGTATCGGCGTTTATGCCGACGGCGTTACGGTGACGGCTGAGAACTACAAGGCTGTGCTTCTGTCCGGTGAGGGCACGATATTCAGAAATGCCGTTCATACCCTGCTCCCCGATGACGAATACCGTGAGGGCGGCTCTGTTATCGTTCTTAAGGACAACGTATGGATGTACCGCCATCAAAGAGGCGCGGCGTTCAAATCCCTTGACAACGGTACTACATGGGAGCGCACCGAAAAATGGGCTGATATAACCAGCTATTTCAACCTGCTTCGCCTTAACAACGGTGCCATCATGCAGATCGCACGAAAGACCGTTGACGGTGTAGATTACGTCTACTCGCGCTCAAGCACCGACGAGGGTGTTACATGGACAGATGACGGAATCATCTGCCCGGCGGTTCATCCGAAGCTTGGCGTTGGCAGCGGAAACATGAACGATAAGATCATGCAGTCCGGAAGAGACGACAGAATATTCTTCAGCCTGAACTATGATAACAGGTCTACCGATATCAACACCAAGCGTGTATTCTGCGAGTACTACTACTCTGACGATAACGGAAAGAGCTGGTACAAGGCTGACATGGGCTCTCTTGACATAAAGGACAACGGCAATACCACATTCTTCGGTGAAAACAAGCTTCTTGAATGTGCTGACGGAACTATTCGTATGTACTGCTCATGGAACCGCATGGGAAATATCGTGTATTCGGACTCCAAGGACGGCGGTATGACCTTCGGACCGCTTCAGAATCTTGAAGGCTTTATCTCATCCCATTCAAGTATGCAGTTTGTCCGCGACCCATACGGTCCTACAGATACGTCATACTTTATGGTATGGGTCTATAACATAGGTGAGCGCGACCCGATCCACCCTGTCCGCGCAAGACTCTGCCTTGCCTACAGCACCGACGGTAAGGAATGGGAGTACCTGGGTGATATCTGGCGCTGGGAATGCAGATGGCGCGGCGGATACGTAAGTGCGCCCATTTGTCATCTCGTTGACCCCTTTATCAAGCTCACAGAGGATTACATCATCACAGGATCGGGGATTTCCGAAAAATTCGGTAAGGACTATCACAACGAACAGCGTCAGCACATCTGGGCGATTCGCCGTGACACACTTCCCTCCGGCAAGAAATATAACAAAAACACAAAGAAATTTACTCTTTAATAATTGCCTGTAAATATGTGTTAGTGATGCCTCAACTCTGAAAAATGCATAATCCAACACAATATTAGTAAAATACGACATATTTTCGTCTATCATATTGAAAAAATCAATCGTTTATGTTAAAATATGTATGATGGGTGTCTTGTAATCATATTTACAAGTGCTCTCTAAAATCTTTTATAAAAAGGAGAATCAAAAATGTTACCAAAGCTTGGAAAAATTATTTCCATTGCCGCGGCAGCTATGCTCTGTCTTACAGCATCGCTGACGGCAGTCAGTGCGGAGCAGCTTATTACCGCTACGGCTCCCGAAACCGCTACGGCTCCCGCAGCCACTCCGGAGGCTCGTATCATCAGATTTGATACAACGCCCAACATGATCAAAAACAAAAACGCTCTCGGTGTAATATCGGACGGTGTTACACAGGGCAAATACAAGATTATCACAAAGGACGACCCCGATGCGCCTTATATAAAGCTTCTTTATGAGGGCAAAGTAACAAAGTACAATGCTTACCGCTGTATTCCTCAGTTCAGCGAAGCAAACTATATCACAAGCGACTTCAAGTTTGTACGCGTTACATACAGGTCGACTGATGCTGTTGCGGCTTCCCTTATCTTCAGACAGTCCTCCAACCTGCCGAAAATAGTTCCCAACACCAAGCTTTCAAACGGCGAGTGGGTTATCTCTGCTCCTGTTGAGCTTCCGGAGGGCGTTATCGGCGGATTCGTTGGCAAGGGCAATATTATGCTTGAATATACCGCTGAGCACGAAGATGCGGATATGTGCATAAAGGAGATCGCGTTCTTCAAGAGCGTAGAGGATGCATATGCATACTACGGTGAAGAAGTTCCGCCTCCTCCTGAAAAGCCCGCTTATTCCGCAATCACATTCGGTGCGGCAGGCAACGCAGGTATCCTCTCTGAAGCGAATTACGGTAAGTATGAAATAGATCAGGTTGAAGAAGCGGTAAAGATAGTCTATACCGAAACTACCAACTTCCAGAATGTTCACTACATGGCGAAGATCAGATTCGAGGATCCCAGCGACTATTACACTGACTTCACCTATATGCGCATTCTGTACAGTGCAAAGCATCCTGACGGTGTTACTACCGCAGAGTTCAACATGAAGAATGACGCAGGCGGAGCGCCCCTGTCGATCTCCAAGGATCTTAAGGACACAAACGGCGAATATGTAATGACCGAAACATTCCTTCTCCCCTCAAGCTTCCCTGCACGTTTTGCAAAGGGCGGTCACTTCTCGTTCTATACCACTACCGCTGTAGATGGCGGCGAATACTCCATAAAGGGTATCTTCCTCTTCCCCACCAAGGAAGCGGCTGACAATTTTGTTTATGTGAAAGAGACCCGTCCTGTAACTATCGCAGGTAACGATATTTCTAAGTATAAGATAGTTATCCCTGAAAATTCAAGCAGCTACGTTTACGATGCAGCATCTTCTATTTCCAAATATGTTAGCACTGTAAGCGGTCACACTCTCCATATCGTTACCGATGATGTGGACGAGAGCAAGTACGAGATCCTCGTAGGTCCGACAAACCGTAAGGCTTCCGGTATTTACCTTAACGAGCTTATGGCGGACGGCGCAAGCTACGCTGTATACTGTGGCGACCTCGTAGATGAAAAGATAGTTCTGAACGCGTATGTTCCCGCGGCTTGCGAAGTGGCTGCTGAAAAGTTCCTCATGTCCTTCCTCTACATGGGAATGCCCGACGTTCCGGATGAAATCAAAGTTGAGGGAAAAGTACGTTTCTACGGCAATGCTGTAAAATACAGCCCCTACGAAGCTTACAACACTCCTTATACCGTTAATGTATCTGATCCTATAGTATTTACAGAAGATTTCACCGATGATGAGGGTTACTTCACCGAAGAAAACGGTGCAAAGCTCTGGAAATACCAGAACGGCGCACTTACTTATGGCGGCAGTGATTACTCTGTAGCTTATGTTCATGTATACGAGCCTAACGTATCCGTTACTGCCACTGTTTCCTACACCAGCGCCGCTAAAAAAGGCAGCATGGGTCTTATCGCACGCTATGTTTCTCCCGACGGTTACGTAAAAGCCGGCTATGATTTCAGAACCGGTGAATGGTACGTTGATTTCCGCGAAGGTATTGACCTTAGCCTTATCCGCGCAGGAAGCGCGGCTGCTACAGTTGCTCCTAACACCGAATATGTTCTTAATCTTACACTTAACGGCAAGAAGGCTGTATTCACCGTTAACGGTGCGGTTGTTGTTGAGTGTGAAGTTGAGCATATCACTCCCGGTCGCTTTGGTGTATATTCCGACGGCGTTTCGGTATCTGCCGACAACTTTGAGGCAGTGCTTATGTCCGGTGAGGGTACTATTTTCAAGGATGTAGTTCATCATGTACTTCCCGACGAAATGTTCCGTGAGGGCGGCTCTGTAGTTATCATGGATAACAACGTATGGAAGTATCAGAACCACAGAAATGCGGCATTCCAGTCTATTGACAACGGTGCTACATGGCAGCGCACCGACCTTTGGGTCAACAACTACGGTTACATGAACGTATTCAGACTCAACAACGGTCAGCTCATTCAGGCAGGCACTAAGAGCGTTGGCGGCGTTGACTATGTTGTTGCAAGGCTCTCCTCCAACGATTCCAAGACTTGGATCGAGGGCGGCGTTATCTGCCCTGTGATCCACCCTGAAATGGGCGTTGGCGGCGGAAACATGAACGACAAGTTCTCTCAGTCCGGTACTACCAACAGAATTTTCTACGGTCTCAACTATGACAACAGAGGCAACGACTTCACCAAGAAGGTATTCTGCGAATACTACTATTCCGACGACAACGGTCTTACATGGAACCGCTCCGAAACCGGTTCTCATGAGATTGAAGGTGCGAAGGACGAAAAGTTCTTCGGTGAGAACAAGCTCCTTCAGTGTGCTGACGGCACTGTTCGCGCATACTGCTCTTGGAACATTCTCGGAAACATCATGTATGCAGAATCCACTGACGGTGGCGTAACCTTCGGTCCTTTCAAAGAGCTTGAAGGCTTCAAGTCCTCTCATTCCAGTATGCAGTTTGTTCGTGACCCCTACGGTCCTACCGACACCACCTACTACATGCTTTGGTGCTATGATGACGGCGTTGACCAGAACGGTCTTCCCAAGCGTTCAAGACTCTCTCTTGCATACTCCACTGACGGTCAGAATTGGGATTACATCGGTGACATCTGGCGTTGGGAGTGCAGATGGCGCGGAGGCAGCAACAGTATTGCTATTTCTCACATCGTTGACCCCTTCATCAATGTAACTGAGGACTATATCGTATGCGGCACAGGTCTTTCCGAGAAATTCGGTTCTGACTACCACAACGAACAGCGTCAGCACATTTGGTCCATTCCCAAGGCATCGCTTCCTGCTGCAAGAACAATAAACAAGTTCACTGATGTTCCGCTGGGAACCTCCTACTACAGCGCAATCAACTTCGTAACCGAGAAGGGTCTCTTCAACGGCACATCCGAAACTACCTTCTCTCCCTCCACTACCATGACACGCTCCATGTTCGTGACCGTTCTCGGTCGTCTTGACGGTGCTGATATGTCGGCGTACACCACACCTACATTCAAGGATGTAGTGGCAGGTCAGTGGTACACCTCTTACGTTGAGTGGGCGGCTGCAAACAATGTTGTAAACGGCATTGGCAACGGTCTCTACGGCGTTAACGGCGAAGTTACCGTTGAGCAGATTTGCCTCATGCTCTCCCGTTACAACGGCTCCAAGTCCGCGGCGACTGCATCCGGCAAGACCGTGGCAGACTTCACCGACGGCGCGTCTGTATCCTCTTGGGCGGCAGACGGCGTTAAGTGGGCAGTCGAAAACGGCGTATACGCAGGTCAGGGCGGCAAGCTGAATCCCACCGCTCCTGCATCCCGTGCACTCGTTGCAACCATGTTCCACAACTACGTAACCGTTTACGGCGAATAATGATGAGAATAGCTCCTACCTTGTGTGGGAGCTATTTTTTTGTGTAGAGGACACGCGGCTGTTCTTGAGCACATCGCATAGCGATGTGCATAGAAAGCCTGGCAAAGAACTTTATACAAGGAATCACCTACCGCTAAGGCAACGTGAATGCAGAATCGCTCGTACGCCATACTCGCGCCGCCTGCATGGGTCCTCACCATTCCGGCGGCTTTGGGTTTCAGTAATCGTTTGTGTGGTGGGCGCGACCGCGTGGCGGCGCGCATCTAATTTTTGAATTATGTTCAAATTTGAATTGTATATTGACAAAAAACTGATAATATGTTATAATGAACCTAGGTGTACAAATCTTTAATTTATGAGGAGAAATTTTAAGATGAAGAAATTTTTGAGACCTATTTTTGCAGTCGTTTCAGCTATGCTTGCGGTAGTCTTGACTATCTCAATGACTGTAAGCGTATCTGCGACTGCCCCGGATGTATTATATGTTCCTTATAATACGTTTACCGAGGACACCACTCCGGACACACTTCCCGAACCCGTTATCATGAGCTTTACTGACGAGGATCCTTGGCACAATGACGGTGGTTGGTTTGATCGTAATGATCCTCAGAAATACAGCTTCTTCGAAGATACAGGCGGAGAGGGGGAGCTGTATAAGTTTGTGAGCGTTAAAGACGCCAACGATGATGAATCTACCGCTCTCCAGCTTTTATACGACGAATACGACTCTTTACCATCGTATCGCGTTATGCCGAAATTCGTAAAGAACTCGGACAACAGTCTGCCTGTTGAGCTTACTGAGGACCATAAATATATCAGTATAATTTATATGACAAAAGACGAACTCCCCGGCACCCTGACTATAACCAACAACCTCACGGGAGATACAGTTACTCTTGCTAATAACACCTCTGTTTCTCAGGGTGAATGGGTATGCTCCTATGCTCGTGATATTTCATCATCCGATATACTTGCCCGTTTTCTTAATGGCGGTCACTGCATGATTGCATATCGTGCATTTAATAGCGATTCAACCGATGCTGAATTTTATATCAAGGAAATCGGATTCTTTGGCTCTGAAGAGCAGGCTTATGATCACTACGAAAATAGTTATGAATTACCCGACGGGGTTGATTTCTCAACGATGACCTTTGATATCGTCGGCACAGGTACTACCCTTGACGGTACTAAATACGGCGTTCATTCTATCAATGATGAAACCGGTGACCTTGACATCACCTATGCTAAATCAACCAATGCGCAAGGTTATGAAGACTACACATGTAAAACGAGCTACCCCATAAAGTACATGGCGAAGGTGAAATTCACAAGCACCGACTATATTAACAGTAATCACCGATTTATGCGTGTGCTTTATGCCGCTGATCACCCGGACTCTTTCACTGAGCCTGCTTCTATGTATATGCTGAACGACGGCTACAGTAAAGAGCTTATTCGCCTTTCCAATAATGTCACAGATACAAACGGAAATTACGTTCTCACTGACACCGTATATCTGCCCGACGGTATTATCAGCAGACTTTCGGCAACAGGTGCTTATACCGCACTTACTCACTGTTCCCTGTTTACAAACACCAACGTTGAGGGTGCTACATACAGTATAAAGGCTATCTATTTCTTCCCCTCAAAAGAGGCTGCGAATGCGTTCACTTATACCGCTCCTTCTTCAACTGTAACTCTTAACGGAAACGATATCACAAACTATCAGATAGTTATCGCCGAAGATGCCCCCATAAAAGTTGTCGAAGCGGCAAAAACGCTTGTGTCGAGTGTAAGAGTTCTGACCGGCGAAACTCTTTCTATAGTTACCGACTCTGCGCCTGAAGATGATTATGAGATTCTTGTAGGTGTTTCCAACCGCGAACTGTCCTACTCGAAAAATGACGAAGATGAGTATCAGTCCGCCTTCGCATTCATGGATGGAGATACGTTTGTTGTAACTTCCCCACACGCTCCGTCAACGGCGGTGATCATGAAGCATATCGTTGAAGATTTCATGGGAGCAAAGCTTCTTGCAAAGCCAAAGAGCGTATCTATAGCGGAAGACTTTTCTCTTGAATACGAGTACTCAAGACTTGTTAAGCAAGATTGGGATGCTTACGACGAGACAGTTGCTGATCCCGACAGATTCTACGACCGTTTCGGCTTTGACAACGGCTTCTGGACCGAGGAAAATGCCGCTGACAATTGGCATTTCGAGGACGGCACATACAATTCCGACGGCAACGGTAAAACACTTTCCTACATCCATACTTTTGAGCCAAATGTTGAGTACAACATGGATATTATGTACACTGACGCTGACAGCGACGGCGACATGGGTCTCATGCTCCGCTATAATTCGGCTGACGCTTACGTAAAAGCAGGCTATGACTTCGAAACTTCGAAATGGCACATAACCTCCCGTGAAGGCGCTGACTTCTATAAAGTAAGACACGCTTCTTCCGAAGAAGTCGAGATTGAGCCCGGCGAATGGTACAGCCTCAAGTTCATCGTTAACGGCACAACTGCTACCCTCTCTGTTGACGGAGAAGATATCCTTTATGTGGACGACCTTACTCATGTGACTCCCGGACGTATTGCAGTATACGCCGATGATGTTGCTATGAGTGTAAAAAATGCCGACATCTATATGCTCAGCGGTGAGGGCACTGTTATCCCCAATGTAGCTCACACTAAGCTTGAAACAAATGCATACACCGAGGGCGGCACCGTGCACGAGCTTAACGACGGCACGCTGGTATATCACCACCAGAACGGTTACGGATTCTATTCAAATGATAACGGCGTTTCGTGGGTTGAGAGAGAGCCCCGCTTCCCTACATCTTACGGTTACATGAACGTTATCCGCCTTCTCCCCAGAGATGGGCAGGATCACGGCGATTTCATGCAGATCATCACCGGGGACGACGGCAAGAAGTATTCCGCCACATCGAACGACGAAGGCAAGAACTGGACCATAGGCAAAAATCCCATCTGCAGTGGTAAGTATCAGAGTACAACAGCAGTTGCCGTAAATATGAACGACAAGCTGTTCCAATCTGCAAAAAACGGCAGAATCTTCTACAGTCAGAGCTATGAAGCCACCAGCGGTTCTGTTGACGGAAGAAAGGTATTCTGCGAGTTCTACTATTCCGACGACCACGGCGACACATGGACTAAGTCCAATACAGATTCGTGGACGATTGAAGGCAACGGAAATCAGACCTACTTCGGCGAATGCAAGATACTTGAGTGTGAAGACGGCACTATCCGTATGTACAACTCCTGGAACGATTACGGCTGTATCGTTTACAGCGAATCCACCGACGGCGGCGCGAACTTTGGTCCGCTTGTAAAGATGACGGACTTCCCCTGCTCACGTTCTTCCATGCAGTTTGTCCGTGACCCCTACGCTGATAATGCGACCACCTATTACATGGTATGGGTAAACGCTGAAGGCTATACCATAGACGGCACTATGCCTCGCGCCCGTCTCACTCTTGCAAAGTCAACTGACGGTAAAGAGTGGGAGATACTCGGTGACATCTGGCGCTGGGAATCCAATTATGCGATTGGAGCACATATAAATCACGTTGTTGACCCCTTTATACAGGTAACAGAGGACTACGTTATTGTAGGATCCGGCATCTCGGAGAATATCGGTCTTTCTACAGATGCTGCTATATCCAGCTCCCACCATTCGCAAAGACAGCACATTTACTCCATCAAGAAGTCCACTCTTGGTGCCGAGCTTCCTCCTATTGTATATTACGGTGACGCTAATTCGGACGGCAAGGCAACTCTTGAAGATCTTACGATATTCAACCGCTATCTTGCAAGCTGGACAGATTACAATGACGAAGTGTACGATTTCACAACCTTCGATCTTAATGACGACGGTGCTATAACTCCTCTCGATTCCGTACTCTTTGCACGTCACCTTGCAGATTGGGACAAATATAGAGATATTGAGCTTATCAAGTACATCCCGAACGTGTCAAATGACAGATACATTATCACCTCCGGCTCTACGAGGACTCCAAAAGTAGGAACCGCTTCGGAAGTAGGCCTCCCTGCTGCTATCTACGGCAATGATAATGCATCCTACTACAGATACGACAACTACGCGGTCGAGCTTGAAACCGGTGAAAAGGTTCCGGTTTACTCCACTGTAAAATTGAATACCAACCGTGTATACAGAGTTGATGAGAATAACGTAGCATACGTTACGGATGAGCTTATCGGCACACTTGATAACACCTCTCACAATAACACAAACCATTGGCGTAACGCTAAGGTCAACAAATCGTACTGGGGTTCCCGCAACTATGTTAAATACGGCATTACCGATACCAACAGCAGTAGCACTGTAAATTACGACGATTGGAAGTGGTATCAAACAAGGCTGTACAGTGCAAGCGCAACCGATGCTACAAAAGCGGAGGCGAATGCTAAGATTTTGGAATATGCAAAAGCACTTACAGCTGTTATCAACACCGCTATTGACAGCGGACTTAATGTGGACAATGCGGATTACAGCTCTGTTGCGTCATCTAACCTTAACGGCATTAAAGCGTTTGTTAAGCCTTACATAGAAGCCGGCGTTAAGCTTGCTGCGGATGGCAGTGACATCGTGTTTGAGACTATTCCTCAGAGCGTATACGATATCGAGCTTCTTACTGTAAATGCAGCCGCAAGCTTTGATTCCGACGGAAATCTCACCCTTACAATGAAAGGCGAGAGTGTTATTGACGCAAGCGACAATGTAAAAGATCTTGTTGTCGTAAATCAGAGCGATCTTGCTATTTGGCGTTACAGTGAAAAACCCGAAACGACACTTAAAGTTCTTCACAACGCTCCCCAGGTTGTCGTTGTTGGTAAACCCGGTCAAAACGACGCATACGGCAAGTTCTTTGAGAGAAGTCTTAAAGACGGCGTTGCGGTTGTGATGATAGGCACAATCAATGCTGAGAGCTAAGTAAAAAAGTAAATATTAAGTTAAACGGGAAGCCGCAATCGGCTTCCCGTTTGATATTTAAAAAATTATATATTTCAAACTAAAAAGGTTGACAGAGTATGAATATTATGGTATACTAATTGTGCTGTATTCTGACTATATATGCTGGTCATGGCAAATAATTTGAGGCGAGAGGGCAACATAATTTTTCCTCTGACAAGGGGTATTTCACCGAGGAAAACAGCACACATAACCAAAAAATTCAACCGTAAGAAAGGACCGACAATAATTATGGATAAGAGAGCACCAAGCAATTTAAATATTAACTCAAAGTCATTCTGGGGCGAACCGGTCAATGTTTCGAACCCTATGCACTATACCGACGATTTTTCCTGTGACAAAGGATATTTTACCGAAGAGGATGGCACAAAAAACTTCACCGTGAAGGACGGCTGCCTTACCGCTGTCGGGGATGATGACGGTGCGCTTACATATCTTCACATTTTTGAGAAAAATGTAAGCTTCAAGGCAAGATTCAAGTATACCGATCCTGCCGAAAGCAATGCTTTTGTATCTTTTGTGGCACGTTATAACAGTCCCATGGCGTATGTGAGACTCAGTTATTATCACAAGAGCGGCGCATGGGCGATTATGGCAAGTGAGGGTAAGGACCATCCCCTTTTCAGATATGCTAGTACCGAAAACTACAGAATCGAGCCTGACACATGGCATGATATTGAGTTTGTGGTGGACGGAGACGGTGCTGCGGCATATCTTGACGGCGAAAAGATACTCACAGCTGCGGAGCTTGCCCATTCTTCCCCCGGACGTGTTGCAGTGGCGGCTGACAGACTTACTGTATTTGTTGACAGCGTGGATGTTGCATTTTTGTCAAATCAGGGCACCCTTATTGGCGGTCTTGTGCACAATAAGCTTCCCGATGAGGTATACCGCGAGGGCGGAAGCGTTTTCGAGATGAACGACGGAAGTCTTATCTATACCCATCACAACGGAACCACATTTGAATCACATAACAACGGTGTTACATGGGAAAGACGGGAAATGTGGACAAACACCCACGGATATCCCAACATCCTCCGTCTCAGGAACGGTGATTTCATAAAAATCGTTCAAAGGATGATCGACGGCAAGCGATATGTATCCGCTGATCTGTCCTCTGATGACGGCAAAACATGGCGTGAGGGCGGAAGCATCTGCATAACCCCATACAAAGGCAACACAAGTGCTATTGCCGGAAATATGAATGACAAGATAACACAGATATCAAACGGCAGAATATTCTACTGCCAGAATTATGAATCTATGCCAATAGGTACAAAGGTTGACGGACGTTCTGTTTTCTGTGAATTTTATTACTCCGACGATAACGGTATGACCTGGACAAAATCTGAAACCGATTCCTGGAGCTTCGGCGGAAATTCCGATAACGATGTTCAGTGGTTCGGCGAATGCAAGATACTCGAATGCGACGACGGTACGCTCAGAATTTATAATTCCTGGAACGATTACGGCTGTATCGTTTACTCCGAATCAAAGGACGGCGGCGTTACTTGGGGACCGCTTGTGCATATGCCGGAATTTGTATGTTCACGCTCCTCAATGCAGTTCTACCGCGACCCGTATGCGGATAACGAAACAACATACTACATGGTGTGGGTATACTCAAAACCAATGTCTAAAAGTAATCCCATGAGCCGTTCGCGCCTTTCCCTTGCAAAGTCAACCGATGGAAAGAATTGGGAGTTCCTCGGTGATATCTGGCGCTGGGAATGCAACCATATTTTCAACTCACACGTTTGTCATGTAGTTGATGCCTTTGTTAAGACTACCAAAGACTTCGTTATCTGCGGTGCCGGTTGTTCCGAGCATCTCCAGGGCGGAGACGGTCCCGAGCCGTACCATCACGCACAGCGTCAGCATATTTACAGTATAAAGAAATCAGCCCTCAAAGCAAATCCGCTTCCTCCGGTTTGATTCTTAATACTGAAAAGCTTCACAATAAAACACCGATAGAAAAATTACACAAATTAAAAGTCTCTCCCAAAGGGAGAGGCTTTTTTGATTATGAATAAATTACCTCATAAAATTCACATATATTTTCATTCTCGGCTATTGCAATTTCGCCTGTAATGTTGTACAATAATAATGTGTATTTTTATGTCGAAAACAGTAAAAACGAGGTGTAATATGAAAAAGATCAGAATTTTTGCGCTCTCCGCCGCATTTGCCACAACACTTTCGGTGTTTCCCATGCTTGTTTCGGGTGATGAGGCAATATATAACTCCGAGGAAGATCCGCTGGTGTCTCTCTCCTACATAAACGAGGTCATAACACCGGCTTACGATGAAAAGATAGATGAGCTTACCGAGACGGTAAATGAGCTTCTTCAGAGTGTATCAGACCTTACCGATGCACTTGAAGATTCCGAAGCCAAGGTCTCCGAGCTTGAAGCCGCTATAGGTACGCCCTCTGAGTCAGCCCTTGGTCAGTATGAGGTAGTGTACCTCAAAAAAGGTGCTAAACTGCTTGCCGAAACTCCCTGCGAGATCATACTTCGCTCCGGCTCCGCTATAGCTGTGTCCATAACCGTAAACGGTCTTAACAATGTTACCGATGGAAGCGAGCTTCTCAATGCCGCCGATATTCCGCTGTTCAATCAGCTCCTTGTTCCCCGCGGAGGCGACGGTCGCGGCATACAGATAACCTCTGAGGACGCCTATATAATGGTGAGAGGAGACTACAGCGTTGTTGAATAAGAGAGACAAGCTAAAGCGAATACTCGCACTTGTTATGGTGGTATTTCTTGCACTTTCAGTATGCACAGCGGCAATTTACCACCTTGCTGTATCGCTTTCGGCAAACAGTGTAATGGGTATGACCCAAGCCGAGATACTTGAAAAGCTTCAGGAGCTTGAAAAAGAGCAAAACGGCACTGATAATACCGTGGATGACACCGCAGAGGAAGAAACCGAGGATATCCGCGAAGACGAGGAAACCGAAGAGTACGAAGAAGAAGAAGAAGAAAACGACGTAGACGAAGATTCCGCCGATGAAAACGAGGATGAAGAGTCGTTTACACCGTCATACAGCGAATACTCCGGCTCTGATGATAAGCTTATCCGCGTGGCGCTTATGTACGGCACAAACGTCACTGTGGGATTTGAAACGGTGGCAGATTACGGCTTTTCCATAAATCTTGTCAACCGCCTTGGCGATCTTACCCATGAGTTTCTTTGGGAGCTTCCCGAGACAAAGGTTTCCTGCGTTGTTGATGCAAACCTGTCAAAATCCGCTATGACCTACAGTAAAACCTCAGACCCTGCGGCGGCTGTTATTGGAGGATGGCACGCCGAGATAGGACAAGACCTTACTTACGAAGAAGCGGTTGAGCTTACAGAGGAGCTTGAAGAAATCTTAAGTGAGCTTGATATCTATGCAATTCCCTCTTATATCGACGGCGGATACCGTATAAGAGCCGGACATTTTTCCTCTGCCGCAGATGCAGAGGATATAGTCTTGGAGCTTTGTGATTATCTTCCCGATTATGAAATTACCGTTGCCGCTCCCACAAATACCGCAGTCAGCGTGGTTGATCCGTTAACTGACCGCATATTATTTGAATACGACGACGGCGACAGGACCGCTCTCGGTCTTGCTCCCCTCGACACACCGGAGGGCGAGCGTGCATATCTCATGACTCCGGCAAAAAAGCTTTATGACGGCGTATTCATGTTCCGCCGCTACATATCCGGAAGCATTGACGGCGTGTCTCTTACGGATATTATCCCTCTTGGGGAATATATAAAAGGCGTTCTTCCCTACGAAATTTCATCCTCGTGGCCCCTTGAAGCGCAAAAGGCATTTGCCATTTGCGTGCGCTCCTTCACTCTTGCAAGCGTGCGCCATGAGAGTGCCTATCAGGCGGACCTGTGCAACACAACACATTGCCAGGTGTATAACGGCAGAACACGCATAACCGATGTTGTTGAGCAGGCGGTGGATGAAACCGAGGGTCTTGTAATGACCTACGGAAATAGGATCGTTACCGCTTACTACAGCGCGGCGACAGGCGGCGTTACCGTAGGCGTTGACGATGCATGGGGCGGCGCACCCCAGCCATATCTTGTGGCAGTGGAGACTCCGTGGGAAATCTTCACCAATCATTCCCATGGCGCATGGCAGGTGGAGGTCTCCCCTGCTGAGCTTTGCACCTATCTTCGCACCACAAAGGGTTACACTTCATTAAAGGGCGAAATTGTGGACATTTCCATCGACAAGCTTGCCAAAAACTCCACATATGTTTATCAGATAACCTTCACCGACAGCTACGGTACAAAAGTGACCGTGAAAACCACTGACGGAGTACGCACAGCACTCTCAAAATACGTGAACAGCTCCAATTTCGTGGTTGGTAAAGGCTCTGTCGAAGCGGAAATCACCGAATTTGTCACGGTCTCCGCAAAAAATGCTACTGTTAGCACCGAGGGCGGCAATTTGTCACTGACAGACTCCGAAAAGCTTCGTGTACTCACTGCTGACGGCTACTATGACACTTCCCTCGACAACAAAACCGTGATTAGCGCGAACGGTAAGGTCAAGCTTGACGAAACCTCGTCCGTTACCAAAACCCAGACTGTTTATGCAAGCAATAAAAATAATTTTATCTTTGTAGGCAAAGGCTGGGGACACGGCGTTGGTCTCTCACAGATAGGCGTGCGCGATCTCGCTAAGCTCGGTTACGAGGCTACTACGATACTTGAAAAATACTTTACCGACATTGATATTCGTGATTGGCACGAAGTTTTAGATTAAACGGAGGAGTTCTATATGTCAGACAGTGCTATCGGAATAATCGGCGGTGCAGACGGTCCTACAGCCGTTCTTGTTGGCGGCGAGCTGATGCCTGTAATTCTTATTGGCGCGGCTGTTATACTTGTTGGAGCGCTTATTATAACAGCGGTTCTCGTAAGCCGCAGGAAATAGCGAAAATCGGGTGGTATAGGGGCGAATTCCATATTCGCCCGACCATTTACACACAAAAAACGTGCTTTCGGAAAATCCGAAAGCACGTTTTTATGTATCTTATTTCTTCTGCAAGAGGTGGAATGCAAAGCCTGCAATCTCATCACTAAAGTAGATAGCGTTGAGACCGCCCTTGTCGTTGTATTTTGCGGAATCGGCGTTAAACTTGATGCCCATGTTCTCAAAATAGAACACTGCACGGTCAATAAAGTTTGTGCCGATTGCAATGTGTCCGTTTGTGCCGTAGCCGGGAGCATACATAAGCTCGATCTCAGTACCTGCGAAAGCACCGCTGTTGCCGGGCTTTGCGGCAAAGCCGAACATTGTCTCGATCATGGTGAGCGCAGATGTTGCCTGCTCTTTGTTCTGGCAGTTTATGCCGATGTGCTTAAGCTCAAAGCCAAGCATCTGCATAACAGCGTTTCTTGTAAGCTCGGTGATCTTGTCCCACTCACCTGCATTCATGAGGTCAGCGGACACCATGTAACTGCCGCCGCAGGCAAGGATCTTACCAAACTTCAGATAGTCAAGAATGTTCTTCTCGTTAAGTCCGCCTGTAGGCATGAACTTGAGGCTTCCGTAAGGTGCGCTCATGGCTTTGATCATGGGAAGACCGCCTGCCGCCTCTGCCGGGAAGAATTTTACAACATCAAGACCAAGCTCAAGAGCCGCCTCGATGTCAGAGGGATTTGCACAGCCGGGAGTTATCGGCACGCCGATCTCGGTGCAGTGCTTTACAACACGGGGATTAAGTCCGGGAGATACGATAAACTTCGCACCAGCCGCAACTGCGGCATCAGCCTGCTCGGGAGTAAGTACAGTGCCGGCACCAACAAGCATATTGGGGAACTCGGTGGTGATGCGCTTGATCGCCTCAGCCGCGCAAGCGGTACGGAAGGTGATCTCCGCCACAGGAAGTCCGCCCTTGCAAAGTGCACGTGCAAGCGGCACAGCATCGTCAACATTGTCGATCTTTACTACGGGCACGATACCGTAGAGACCGATTTTCTTAAGAATTTCGTTCATTTTTCCATTCTCCTTTATATTTTTCTTATTTATAGAACGCCTTTATAGCCTTGTGAACCATGTATACGTCGTTCTTTGCTACAAGCTCATATGGCGCGTGCATGGATATAACCGGCACACCAAGGTCGATGGTGTCAATATTGATGTTGGCAATATACTTAGCAACAGTTCCGCCGCCGCCAAGGTCGATCTTACCAAGCTCTGCCATCTGCCAGTCAACACCTTCCTCATCAAAGGTTCTGGTAACGAACTCAACGAACTCTGCTGATGCGTCGGAAGTGCCGGACTTTCCGCGCGCGCCGGTGTACTTGGAAAGAACAACGCCATGGTTAAGGAATGCGGTGTTGCGGCGCTCAAACACCTCAGGGAAATTGGGGTCATACGCCACGTTAACGTCGGCAGACAGACACTTGGAATTAGCACGTACAACTCTGGGGTTGCCGCCAAGGGCAAGCGCGATCTCCTCGATAATATCCGAAAGAAGCGCGCACTGCATACCGGAAACGCCGTCGCTTCCGACTTCCTCTTTGTCCGCGATGATATTCATAAGCGTGTGCTCGGAATCCTCGGATTCAAGCATAGCGGTAACGGACGGATATGCGCATACTCTGTCGTCATGACCGTACGAGCCGATCATGGAGCGGTCAAGACCGATATCGCGCGCCTTAAGCGCAGGAACGGCGCAAAGCTCGGCACTGATAAGATCAGCCTCTGTACAGCCGTATTTTTCGTTAAGGAGCGAAAGAACAGTAAGCTTTACCTTATCGGATGTCTTTTCATCGTCATACGGCTCGCTTCCTGCAAGGAGATTGAGCTGTTCGCCTGTAATCGCTTCGCCTACGTGCTTCTGATACTGAAGCTGTGCAATATGAGGTGCAAGGTCGGAAATATAGAATACAGGATCGCTGTCATCCTCACCGATGCATACGGTAACGTCACCGTCCGGCTTGCAGATAACGCCGTGAAGCGAAAGAGGTGTTGTCACCCACTGATATTTCTTGATGCCGCCGTAGTAATGTGTCTTGAAGAAGCACATTTCGGAGTCCTCATAAACAGGACGGGGCTTGAAATCAACTCTGGGGGAGTCAATGTGAGACGCGGTGATGCGGATTCCGTTTTCAATGGATTCAGAGCCAAGCTTAAACATAAAAAGGCTCTTGTTTCTGTTGTTGAGGTAATATTTGCCGCCGCGCTCCAGCTTGTCACCCAGCTTATAGGGCTTGTAACCCTTTTTCTCGATCATAGAGATGGTCTCGGTCACAGCCTCGCGCTCAGTCTTGCTGTTGTCAAGGAACTTCTTGTAGCCCTCGCAGTATTCGGTTACAACGTCCTTTTCTGCGTTCTTTGATTCAAAAGTGTTTTTGGTTTTGTAAACAAGCTTCTCGGAAAGAAGCTGTCCCTGTGTTTTTTCGTCCATTTTAATCTCCTTATAAAATTATTCAAAGTATAACCGGCGGTATACGGAGACCGCCTCCATGACACGCTCAACGTATTGGCGCGTCTCGTTTATAGGTATATAATCAAGCGTCTTTCCGTCAGTGCTGTATTTTGCATCAGAAAGCCATCCGGAAACCCTGCCGTAGCCAGCGTTATACGCGGCGGCGGCAACCTCCCAAGAGCCAAACTGCCTGTAAAGATAGGACAGATACCACGTGCCGCGGTCAATATTGACAGACGGCTCATAGATCCGCTCCGCCAGTACCTCCTCGCCGGTCACATCGGCGATCCACTCATTGGTGCTGTCGATTATCTGCATAAGCCCCTTTGCACCGGCGCGTGAGGTTGCGGCAACGTCAAATCCGCTTTCCGTATGTATAACGGCAAATATCATCTCATCCGGCACGCCGTACTTGTCAGCGCAGGCGGAAACTATCTCCCCGTATTTTACGGGATAGCGGTACATAAGAAGCTGATCCCGAAGAAATCCCGTCCATGCAAGATAAGCAATCGCACAAAGCAGGGTGACGGCAAATAAAAATTTAAATACCCTACGCAAAGAAGTTTATTTTTTCGAGGATGTTGTTCACTTGACCCTCCAGGACATCCAGCCCTTGATTGTTGTATACGGTAAAATCGCAGGTGTCAATAAAGAACTGATTCGACTTCTGCGAGCGGATACGCTTCTCTGCCGTCTCACGGGTTATGCGGTCACGGGAGATAATGCGTCTGATTCTTACATCCTCGTCAGCAATAACACCCACTGTATAGTCGCAGTGGCGGTCAAAGCCCGATTCAAAAAGCTGTGGTGCGTCAACCACCGCAAAGGAGTCTCCGTCGCGCTCACAGGCGCGGAGCCATTCGTTCATGGCGTCGATGATATGGCGGTGGGTGATGCGGTTGAGGGCCGCGTGCTTTACCTCGCGCTTTTCGGGGTCTTCTTCGCCAAAGACAATCGCCGCAAGACCCTTGCGATCAAGCTTGCCGTCGGGAAGCAGTATATCCTCGCCGAAATATTCCACAAGCTCACGAAGGCACGGCTTGCCCGGAAGACAAACCTCACGTGAAACCTTGTCAGTATCAAGGCACTTTATGCCCTGAGATATAAAGCAAAGGGAAACCTCACCCTTGCCTGCGCCGCTGCCTCCGGTGAGACCGATAACGCGCATATTGTTTATCATAGTCTTTCTCCTTAAGAGTTAGTTTATTCTCTCGCACATCTCCGCTTTTTTGCTGATATCCGAGCGATACGCCGCTTCCATTATGCGCTGAACATATGCTCCATCAACAAAGGATGGGTCTGTAGGCTTTCCGGAATGCACCGAATCAAGAAATGCATACATTGAGCCGATGTGACCGCGAAGCCATCCGATAGGTGCTTTGACACCGGGGAAAATTCCGCCGGGCGCAGGATATCTTCCGCAGCACTCGATTCGCTTGAAGCCGCACTCGCCGCCAAGGTCTCCGCTCTTATCGGTGCAGTCGTAGAACCACAGCCAATTAGGCTCCATAAGATCGAATTTCAGCGCACCCTTCTCGCCGTAGATTTCAAGGGTAAAATCGTCGTTTGTGCCGGTGGCAAGCTTTGATGCAATAATCGTTCCCTTTGCCCCACACTCAAGCTCGGCGATCATGTAGAACGCCTCGTCGGCGTTGGTCTGCCACGCTTCACCGTCCATGCCGCGCCTTACAGGATAGGCAATCTGCGAAGTGCCGTAAATATTCTTAAAATCACCGCAGAGGTGATATACAAGGTCAATAGCGTGGCTTCCGAGATCAAACAGCACACCGCCGCCGCAAACAGTCTTATCCTGCTTCCAGCCTGCGTTTTTCAAAGGATCGGTGCAGGAAGCGTGGAGAAAAGCGCATCTGAAGCTGATGATGCGCCCAAGCCGTCCCTCTGAAATAAGCTGTTTTGCACGCATTATGGGCGACAGGAAGCGTGTGTTGAACACCACCTGCGCCGTGATTCCGGCATCCTCTGCAAGCCTTGACACCTCGCTTGCCTCCGCTTCGGATATGCACAGCGGCTTTTCACAGTATATGTGCTTCCCTGCGGCTATAGCCTTCTTTATGGTTTCGAAATGTGCAATGTTGGGAGTGGTGATGTCGATAATGTCAATCGCCGGATCACTTATCATCTCGTCCTCGGAGGTGTAGACTCGCTTGAATCCAAATTCTCTCGCCGCCGCTTCTCTCGTTTCCGGCGTGCGTGTATATACACCGTAAAGCTCAGCCTTAAACGGCAGATCACGGTAAAAATATCCAAGACTGTCAATAGCAAAGGCGTGTGTGCGCCCCATTGAACCGAAGCCGAGTATACCAATATTCATATATTGTTCTCCCCTATAAAATATACATGGATATTATATCAAATTTTATGGCAGAATACAATAGTTTTTCGAAAAATTATGCGAGATTTGGGCATAAAATTTGTGTGGGACGATGCAAACATCGTCCCACACAATAAACTGCGTATTTCTCCCCTTACGTCGACCAACCGTAGATGTGGTGATTCGTTTCAAACACCGTTTCAATCAAGTCAATGCGATACTCGCCGTCACCAAGCTCTACTGCTGTGAATCTCTTTACAAGTGCCACCACGGAACGCATGGGATCGGCGAAGTATGTGACCTCGATTATATGTACACCGCTGGCACTTGACAGCGTTTTGACCTCGCATATCTGCCCCACGCCGCCGTGACCGTAATGTTCTATCTGCCCCTCTGATGTGTACTCATTTTCAAAATCCGTAAAGCCTAAATATTTCTCGCTGTACGCCTTGTATTCCTCACCGGTGAGAGTGTCGGATATTCCCTTCATGCGGTTTATGTACCCGAAGAAGTCAAGCATATGATGAGCAAAATCACGATTTTCGGGGTTAAGCATATCCTCCCCGTACCAGCCACCGTAGCTTTCTGCAAACATATAGACCCACTTTTCGACATCGGACATCACACCGGCAACTGATGATGCGGTTACGGGAACTATCTCCATTTCAACGCCAAGCCCCTCGAAAATCGTAATAATATACTGTCCGTCGGGATAACGCTCCATTTGGCTTCCCGAAATATTTGCAATCATCCTGAGCGTATACGCACCGGGTAAATTGGGATAAGGGTTTGTCAGCGTGTAATCGCTGACCGCAACGCCCTCCCAAACGGAAAGCAAGCCGTCCTCAACGCCCATACATTCTTCAAGAGTCGCAATGTCGTTCTCGATAAATGCACGCGTGCAGATAAGCAAGTATTGGTCCTCGTATAAGCCGAGCTTCGCATAATCGTCAAGGCTTGTGACGGTAAAAGGCTCGTCGCATCCGGGATAGCTTACCGTCGTCTTGTAAAAGCCTACGAAGCTTCGGTTTTTGATATCGGGGATGCCTGTGCCGCTGTAAATGCGCCCGTTCAGATAGTAATAACCGTAAACCGAAAAATACGCCTCCTCGGTATTGGAATAAACCGTGAAAAACAGATGAAGCTGAGTTTCCCTCTCTGAAAACTCATATTCTATGCGGTAATCATTAAAATATTCCCGTCCCCGACCGGTTGGGTCGGCGGCGGCGTACATCTCCTCAATATCGGTAACGGGAGTGATTCTTTCCGCTGTAAAATCAAGTATGTAAGCGTCTTTTTCGTTATACAACACAGCACAGTTGTCATTATTGAAGCGGTAGATCTCGTGATCCTCCGAAAGCTCCGAAAATAGCGTGTCTATCTCGCTTTCAACTGAATTTTCGGGAATCCCCGTGTCAGACACCGGATTGTTGGTATCCTTAGGAGATTTATCAATGACTTTGACCGTAGAATCCACAAAATCCGGCGGATTGTAACCGAAAACACGCTCTCTGAGATCCGTAATCTTCCCCGACATCCACGGTGTGCAGGAAGTCATTGCAAACATAAGCATTACGGCGAGTAAAATAAGTGCGCTGTATCTAAATTTCAAGGTCATCCCTCCTTAAAATATGTATCTACACAATAAGACGAAAAAACTCTCCCACAGTTTCAAAAACGAGGGAGAGTTTACACTTTATTTACATTTTGCTAAATCTCATTCGGCAAGATTCTGCTTGCGCTGTCTTCTTATGAGCGAAAGCAGTATGAATGCGGTTATCGGGAATATGATTGCCGCAAATATTCCTGCCTTAAGTCCCACATCTCCGCCCACCTTGTCTGCCACAAAGCCGATCATTCCGGGACCGAGCGAGCATCCAACGTCTCCTGCAAGCGCAAGGACCGCAAACATGGTAGTTCCGCCAAGGGGTACACTGCTGCTCGCCACACTGAGCGTACCGGGCCAATATATACCAACGCACAGTCCCGCAAGTCCGCATCCGCAAAGGGACAGCACCGGAGTTGGCGAGAGGACGCACATGAGATATCCCGTAAATATTCCCACAGCGCAGTATTTCATGAAGCGGATGAGGTTTATCCTCTCTCCGAAGATTCCGTAAAAGGTACGCGAGAGAGCCATCATAAGTCCGAACATACACGGACCAAGAAGGTCGCCCACAGTCTTTGAGACTCCAAGTCCCGTTTCGGCGAACAGCGACGACCACTGTGCAATTCCCTGTTCCATTGCTCCGGCGCAGATCATGATAATAAGGAAAATCGGAAATCCACGAAGCCTGAAGATTTTAAAAAATGAGCCTTGATTTTCCTTGTCCTCGGCAAGGGGAGCTAAAGGGACTAAAGCGAAAAGTATGCAGTTAAAGAACGGAATTGCCGCCCATATCCACGCCATTATACGCCAATTTTCGATTCCTGCCAAGACGAAAAAGAGAGTCGATAAAAGCACGATCGCAAGGTGTCCCCAGCAGTAGAAGGAATGGAGCAGGCTCATAGCCGCGCTTTTATTCCCAAGCGGAAGTGCCTCAACAGTGGGGCTTGCCATGACCTCGATAAATCCGCTTCCAAGGGAGCAAAGTGTAGTTGCTAAAAACAGTCCGAGGTATGGCGGAAATATCTTAGTGAACACCGCGAGACCTGCCATTCCGAGAAAAGACGTGATGTGTGCAATGACAAGTCCGCGCCTGTGTCCGATTCGATACGCATATTTTACACCTATGGCATCCACCGCCATCTGCACGATGAAGTTATAGGAAATAAGCAGAGTTATCTGCTCAATGGATACACCAAATTCTTCAGAATATGTAACAAAAAGAAGCGGACTGAAGTTGTTTACGATAGCCTGTATAAAAAAGCAAAGGTAACAGGATATCAGCGTATGCTTGTATGTAAGTTTCATTTGTCTCTCCTACTTCATAAGATTATTAGACTCCCACTCGGTAGGAGCTGTCGCCGCAGGCGATTTGGAGGGTAAATTCAACGCGCTAAGAGGACTGCCAAATGCAGTCCTCCGCGCTATACAATATATCAGTTAGGGATAATCCCGTCGCCCTCAACGCTTGTTATGGGCACATCCCGTATGCTCATGAGGGACTCAGCCTCCTCATCGGTCTCCGGCTGTACTACCGCGATTCCCGTGCAGTCGGTTGCAGACGCCACAGAACCGTGGAGAAATGCATCCTCGCAGGGGTATTTTGAGGGAAATTCTAAGGGCTGTGCCGGATATGCGCCGAGAAAATCGTCGGACACACTGCGCAGGATCTTAACCTTCGGTACATTCTTTTTCATAGACTGCACCTCACGCCTCGATCTGCTTTGCCAAAAATGCCGCGGCAGTGCCTATAAGCTTGTTTTCCACATCGCCCTCAACCGGCTCTGCATCGGGAATGTGCACAGAAGCAACACAACCGATAAGGTCTCCGTCAGCTATTATGGGCATGGCGCAGGAAACGGCGGCACTGTTAGAATCAGAAGTGATTCGTACCGGCTGTGAGCCTTCAAGATAGCGGTAATTACCGCGTCCCTCGATAATGTCCTCAAGCTCGCCGGAAAGCTTCTTGTCAAGATATTCCTTTCTCGGAAGACCTGCGCAGGCGATGACCGCATCACGGTCACATATGACTACCGCCATACCGGCGATTCTGTAAAGAGTCTCCGCATATTGTGCGGCAAATGCGTTAAGCTCACCTATGGGTGAATATTTTTTAAAAATGACCTCGCCTTCGCGGTCGGTAAATATTTCAAGGGGGTCGCCTTCACGGATTCGCATAGTGCGGCGAATCTCCTTAGGGATAACGACACGACCCAGATCGTCGATGCGTCTGACTATTCCTGTTGCTTTCATAGTAGATAAAATCTCCTCCATATTTGGTTTACAGCCTTATTATTTGACATTCGTGAGATTTTATCCAATGAAATAATTGGTTAAGTGTATTTTATTTTTATATTTACCGCAGAAACGTTACACTCCTAAGATACAACCCCTCCGACGGCGCGGTCATCCCGGCGCGGCTTCGGTCGCAGGATGCGATAATGTCCGACATGTCGGACGGCTCAATCTTTCCAAGGGCAGTATCTATCAGCGTGCCAACGATAATACGCACCATATTGTAAAGAAATCCATCGGCGGCAATGCGTATGCGAAGAAGCTCGCCGTCCTCGATTATATCAAGCCGTGTCACATTCCGCACGGTGTCGGCAACATCCGAGCCGTTTGCCATAAATCCCGAAAAATCGTGACGCCCGATAAAAGCTTTAGCCGCCTGCCGCATACGGGAAATCCCGTCCGCCGGCAGAGGCTTCGGGAATTGCCACGCGCGGTCTACAAGAAACGGATCGGGAATGCGAGACAGGCGGATAAGATACTCGTATTCTTTCTCTCTAACGTCATGGCGCACGTGGAAATCCTCCGGCACTTCCACAGCCGAAATTACGGATATACGGCGGTCGATAACACTGTTAAGCGCAAAAGGAAGCCTGTCTGTGGGAATATCCTTGTCTGTATCAAAGGTGGCATAGTAGCGAAGCGCGTGCACGCCTGCATCGGTGCGTGAGCATCCCTTAACGGCATAGCGTACACCGTAGATGCGTTCAATTGCATCCTGAAGCGCGGACTGTACGGTCTCCCGTCCCGGCTGTACCTGATAGCCGGCAAAGCCTGTGCCGATATAGCTGAGTTCGAGTAATATTTTCATAGGCTTATTCCCATGGGAATCATGTTCAGTGCCGCCACAGAGGCGATAAACGCCGCCATTACAAGCACAGCAAAAAAGTCCCGTGCGGCATACTTAAGCTTTGTCATTCGGGTGCGTCCGTCGCCGCCTCGGTAACAGCGGCATTCCATGGCGGTAGCAAGCTCATCCGCACGTCTGAAAGCGGATATGAACAGGGGTATCAGTATAGGCACAAGAGCCTTTGCGCGGCGCATGAGACTGCCCGATTCAAAATCCGCACCTCTCGCCTTCTGCGCCGACATTATCTTGTCGGTTTCCTCAATAAGAGTGGGAATAAAGCGCAGAGCAATGGTCATCATCATGGAAAATTCGTGCACGGGAAGCTTTATTTTGCGAAGGGGTGCTAAAAGCCGCTCCAGCGCATCCGTCAGCATGATGGGAGATGTTGTATAAGTCAAAAGAATTGTAGTACCCACAAGCATTGCGGATATGCGCAGTATCATCATGACGGAATACACAACGCCCTCAAGATAGATATTGATTCGCCAAAAGCTTATTAAAAGCACGTCGCCGGTTGTAAAAAATAGATTGAAAAATGTGGTGAAAGCCACGATGAAAATAAGCGGCTTCATGCTCTTTATGATAGTTTTCCACGAGATGCCGGAAATAATCACAAGTAAAACCGCGCTTGCCGCAACCGCCGCAAAGGAGATCATGTTCTTTGCAAGAAACACACCCACAATATATGCTACGGTCAGGATTATCTTCATTCGCGGATCAAGCCTGTGAAGCACGGTATTTCCGGGGAAATACTGTCCAAGCGTGATATCTTTTATCATTTGTTACCTCCGGAAAGAAGCGCGAGTATTGCGGATTTTGCGGCTTCTGTGGTATAAATTCCGTCGGGTATATCAAGACCGCGCTCTTTTAGCTTATTGCAAAGCTCCGTCACCTGCGGAACGCTGAGTCCCACGCTTGAAAGCGCCTCGGCATTCTTAAATACCTCCGCAGTGCTTCCCTGCATGAATATCTTCGCGTGATCCATTACAACTATCTCGTCGGAATATCTTGCCATGTCCTCCATTGAGTGAGACACGATGATAACCGTGTTCTTCTTCTGCCTCTGATAGGAGCGGATGCCGCCCAGTATCTCCTCGCGACCCTGTGGGTCAAGTCCTGCCGCAGGCTCGTCAAGCACAAGCACCTCCGGCTCCATCGCCATGATTCCGGCAATGGCAACACGGCGTTTCTGACCGCCCGACAGATCAAAGGGGGATTTTTCAAGCATTTCGGGAGAGATTCCGCAGAATATCGCCGCTTCTTCAACGCGGCGCGAAACCTCCGCCTCATCAAGTCCCATATTCGTTGGACCGAAAGCGATGTCACGGCGCACAGTTTCTTCAAAAAGCTGATATTCGGGATATTGGAATACAAGTCCTACCTTGAAACGAAAACGGCTTATTTTTTTCGGCTCTGCCCAAATGTCCTCGCCGCCAACAAACACAGTTCCGGATGTGGGGCGCGTAAGTCCGTTGAAAAGCTGTACCATCGTGGACTTTCCCGAGCCTGTATGCCCCATAAGTCCCGTTATGACACCTGCCTTTATTTCAAGGGAGACGTCATCAAGCGCAGTCTTGCAGAACGGCGTATCGGGCGAATATACATATGTTACGTTTTTTAATTCGATGGCTGTCATTTATGGTCTCCAAACAACTTCATTATCTCGTCGGCGCAGTCGTCCGCCGAAAGCTTGGCTATATCAACAGGAAGTCCTGACTTTTTAAGCTCGTTTAACACCTCAACGGTCTGCGGCACGTCAAGACCTATCCGCTCAAGGTGGGAAACATGGCAGAACACTTCTTCGGGCTTGCCGTCAAGCTCGATTCTGCCGTCATTTATAACCACCACTCTGTCGCACATAGCCGCTTCGTTCATGTAGTGGGTGATGTGAAGCACGGTTATGCCAAACTCACGGTTAAGGCGTATTATGGTGTCCATAACCTCGCGCCGTCCCGACGGGTCAAGCATGGCGGTGGATTCATCGAAGATTATGCACTTCGGCATCATTGCGATAATTCCTGCAATGGCGACACGCTGTTTCTGACCGCCTGAGAGCTGGTGAGGCGAATGACGCGCAAATTCAGTCATTCCCACAGTTTCAAGTGCGTAGTCAACGCGCGATCTAATCTCGGACGGCGTGACGCCTAAATTTTCAGGTCCGAAAGCGATATCCTCCTCAACAATTGTGGCAACAAGCTGATTGTCGGGATTCTGAAACACCATGCCCACATTTCTGCGGTTTTCAAACAGCTCATCCTCAGAGAGGTCGGGCTTTGTAATTTCAAGACCGTCCACAAATATTTTGCCGCTTGTGGGCGTAAGTATGAGATTTATAAGCTTTGCCAAAGTGGATTTTCCTGATCCGTTGTGACCCAGCACAGCAACAAGCGATCCGCGCTCAATGGTAAGATCAAGATCGCGGAGCACCTCTACATCCGAGCCGTCATCCTCAGAATAGGAAAAATTCAGTTTTTCGACTTTAATAAATGGATCGTTCATTTTACAGCGCGTAAACGGATTTTACGCTTACTCCTCATTATAGTTTCCGATAAAGCGGAAATCGGACAGCTCGTCGGACAGCGCACAGATAAGATTAAATGTGTGCTCGTCGGTCATTGAGCCGTTAAAATCAAGATGGAATCGGTATTCAAAAGGCGCTTTCGGTATGGGACGGCTCTCGATCTTTGTAAGATTCAGTCCCAGTGCCGAAAAATAACCGAGAATACGCGAAAGTGTGCCCTCCTTGTGGGCAAGAGAAAACTGTATGCTTATTTTATCAGCCCCGTGTGCAATTGTCAGCTCACGGGATATGGCCGCAAAGCGTGTGGTGTTGTGCTTCTCGTTCTGAATACCGCGCGACAGGATATTAAGTCCGTAAAGCTCGGCACATTCAGAGGAAGCGATGGCGGCAAGATCGGAGCGCACCGAACTTGAAACAAGCTCCGCCGCCTTTGCGGTATTGGTAGTCTGTGTTGCAGAGATTCCCGCACTTTCAAGAAATTCACTGCACTGACCGATCGCCTGTGGATGAGATATAATCTCCTTGATATCCGAAAGGCTCACACCGTGCTTTGCAAGCAGACAGTGCTCCACGGGAAGCCTCAGAGATGCGTAAATATAGGCATCGTTGTCCATTATGAGCCTGTATACGTCGGTAACAGAGCCGTAGGTGGAGTTTTCCACCGGCAGAACGCCGAAATCAATATCACCTTTCCGAAGTGCCTCGAAAATCTCAGACCAGCTACTGAAAAACACAATTTCAGCTCCGGGAAACATATGTCTTGCCGCCTTGGAGGAAAATGCGCCGTCAACGCCCTGTGCGCCCACCTTTTTGCCCTCAAAACCGCAAGGAACGCGCTCACCTGCTAAAATAGCGTTATTAAAAAATTCTCTTTTTGGTGACGTCTGACTCTTAAGCTCATATTGATGAAGCTTTGACATATTCATGATACCGTCGTATGTACCAACAAGCTTTTCTCTGACATCGGCGGGAGAGTGCTCGCCTATCTTGTCAAGCACTGCCCTCTCACGGGTCTCGTCGAACACCTTCATGCTGTTTGCAAGCTTATATTTTGCAACGCTCTCCGCCACACGGATGCGCTTTTCAAGAAGTGCTAAAAGCTGTGAGTCGATCTCGTCGATCTCCGCTCTGCACTGTGATAAATCCTTCATTATGCCGATTCCTTATAATATGTTACTGCGACTCCCATCTTGCAGATGAACCGCAGGGGAGCACTGCTCCTGTCTCGGTAACGGGCAGACCAATTTCGTCCGCCGTGACCTTGCCGCCGTATTTTTTTGCGATGTGGAGATTTAAAAGATAGCCTGTGGTGGAAGCGGACAGACCTGTTGTGTAGGAGTTAAGAAGGAAAAACAGCGGATCGTCCGACAGCACCTGCGCGGTAAGTAAAACAAGGTCGTCAATATTTTCTTCAAGCTTCCATACCTCGCCCGACGGACCGCGTCCGTAGCTTGGTGGGTCCATTATAACGGCATCGTACTTGTTGCCGCGGCGAATCTCACGCTCAACGAATTTTTTGCAGTCGTCCACAATATAGCGTATGGGCGCGTCAGAAAGACCGCACAGCTTTGCGTTTTCCTTGCACTGCAAAACCATTCCCTTTGCCGCGTCAACGTGGCAAACGGAAGCACCTGCCTTTGCGGCGGCAACCGTAGCACCGCCTGTATATCCGAACAGATTCAGCACCTTTATGGGGCGACCTGCCTTTTTAATAAGCGATGAGAACCAATCCCAATTGACAGCCTGCTCCGGAAACAGTCCCGTATGCTTAAAGCCCATGGGCTTTATTACAAATTCAAGGGACAGATTCCCATACGGCAGACGCCATTCTTCGGGAAGTCTGTTCTCCTTCCACGCTCCGCCGCCGCTTGAAGAACGGCGATATACCGCGTCCGCACGCTTCCAAAGGGGATTTTTCTTCTGATTATGCCATATTACCTGTGGGTCGGGGCGAATAAGGATGTATTTTCCCCATCTTTCAAGACGTTCGCCGTCTGATGTATCTATAAGCTCATATTCCTGCCAATTATCGGCTTTCCACATTGCTGTATGTCCTTTACTTTTTATTTTGGTCGTTTAGCGACTGAGAAAATATGTCGAACTGTGACGAATCATCCTCTTTTCTTGCCTGAGGCTCGGAAAAAGGCAGACCAAGGTGCTCATATGCAAGCCTTGTGGCGCATCTTCCACGCGGTGTGCGTGAAAGATAGCCGATCTGCATAAGGTACGGCTCGTACACGTCCTCAATGGTGATAGCTTCCTCTCCCACAGTTGCGGCAAGGGTCTCAAGTCCCACAGGGCCGCCGCCGTAGAAGGTTATTATGGTTTCAAGCATCCGTCTGTCAATATTGTCAAGACCAAGCTCGTCGATCTCCATCATGTCAAGTGCCGCAGATGCCGTCTTTCTGTCAATGACTCCACTTCCCTTTACCTGCGCATAGTCGCGCACACGCTTAAGTAAGCGGTTGGCGATTCTCGGCGTGCCCCGTGAGCGTGACGCAAGCTCAAGGGAGCCTTCCTCGTCGATGGCAACACCAAGTATGCCGGCAGAGCGGCGTATGATAAACGCAAGCTCTTCCACGCTGTAAAGCTCCAGACGAAGCAGTACGCCGAAGCGGTCACGGAGCGGCGTTGTAAGCTGACCTGCTCTTGTTGTCGCGCCAATCAGCGTAAAGCGCGGCAGTGGCAGATGTATGCTCTGCGCCGACGGGCCTTTACCGATGATGATATCAACGGCATAGTCCTCCATGGCAGGATAAAGTATCTCCTCCACCTGCCTTGGAAGCCTGTGTATCTCGTCAATGAAGAGCACGTCTTTTTCGTTTAAATTTGTCAGCAGAGCCACAAGGTCACCCTGCTTTTCAATGGCAGGACCGCTTGTTACGCGGATGTTCACACCAAGCTCGTTTGCGATGATATTTGAAAGCGTTGTCTTGCCAAGTCCCGGAGGGCCGTACAGCAGAACATGGTCCAGCGTATCTTCTCTCAGTCTTGCGGCATCAATGCTTATTTTAAGATTTTCCTTGGCTTTTGACTGTCCCACATAGTCAGAGAGGGTCGTGGGACGAAGACTTCTGTCGTTTTCCCCATCCTCCGAGATGGGAGCGGCATCAACAATTCGCCCGTCAAACTCGTTATCGTAGTAATTCATGTTACACTCCGAAATTTATGTTAGAATTTTAAGGTGTGCAGTAATTACTGCTTCATGAGCCGCTTCAGTGCCGCGGTAATAAGGGATTCAAGCGGCATCACCGATGAATCAATTCCCGAAAGAGCCTCGGTGGCTTCGGATTTGGTGTAGCCGAGAACGAGAAGCGCATTTACCGCATCGGACAGCTTGCCGGTGGCAGTGATTCCAACAGGCGCCGCCGTGACAGCCTCCCCACCGTATTCCTTTGCCAGCTTATCTTTGAGTTCGAGCACGATTCTTGCCGCAGTCTTTGCACCGATACCGTTTGCCTTTCCGAGAAGCTTTGTGTCGGAGGAGCAGACCGCCGCCGCAAACTGCTCAGGGGTAAGGGTCGACAGAATTGATATTGCCGCCTTCGGACCGACCCCCGAAACGGTGATAAGCTTGCAGAATGCGGAATGCTCCTCCATGGAGTAAAATCCGAACAGCTCCACTGCATCCTCGCGCACCGCAAGATAAGTATAAAGCTTGACACGCTCACCGAGCTTGTGTCCGACAGCCGCCGCTGTGTTTGCGGATATTGTTAGCTTGTACCCAACACCCGAACAGTCTATAACGGCGGTATGTGCTTCGGTAAGACACAGCTCACCGCATATGTGATAGAACATAAAAATCCTCCGAAAACGGTTTTAGTTTTTTCTTGTTGCGTAGTAATCCTTGTTGAAATATCCGCGCATTTTTGAATTGCCCGTGTTTGCGTGGCAGATAGCGATTGCCAGCGCATCACAGGTGTCGTCAAGCTTGGGGGCTGATTCAAGCTTTAAAAGAAGCTCCACCATATGCATGACCTGCTTTTTCTGGGCGCGTCCGTATCCCACCACCGACTGCTTGACCTGAAGCGGAGTATATTCGCTGATGCTAATCCCATTCTGCCTTGCGCAGAGGAGAATAACACCGCGCGCCTCGGCAACAGGCACCATGGTCTTTTGGTTGGTGTTGAAAAACAGCTCCTCTATTGCCATTTCCTCCGGATGATATATGGAGATAAGCTCCGAAAGCTGATCGTATATCATCGAAAGTCTGACGTCAACATCGGTGTGGGCAGGCGTTTGTATAGACCCGTGAGCAAGGGTGGTAAAACGGGAATTTTTGTATTCGATTATTCCGTAACCCACAATGGCAATACCGGGGTCGATTCCGAGAATTATCATTTTTTCTGTTTCTTTCTTAAGTGACACATTAAATAATGTAATATTATATCATATAAAGGGGATTTTGTCAATAGATAAGCTTAATCCTTGCAGTCGTACCAGCTTTTTCCCACCGCCGCACTGACTGTCAGCGGAACGAGAAGCGTGGCGGCACTTTCCATCTCGCGGACAAGCAGCTCTCTCGCCGCTTCGGCATCACGCTCTGCCGCTTCGACTATAAGCTCGTCGTGCACCTGAAGTATGAGCTTTGCATCAAGTCCGCTGTCCCGAAGTGCACGGTTTACCCTACTCATAGCAATCTTGATGATATCCGCCGCACTTCCCTGTATGGGACTGTTCATTGCCACACGCTCGCCGAACTGTGCCAGCATACGCTTGCCGGATTTAAGCTCCGGAATATCACGTCTGCGACCGAACATGGTGGTAACAAAGCCGTCAGACTTCGCCTGTTCCACGATATCAGTAAGATATTTTGCAACTCTCGGATATTTCGCAAGATAAGCCTCGATATACTCTGCCGCCTGCTTTTTTGTAACTCCGATATCCTGTGCCAGCGAGAAATCGGAAATGCCGTACACGATTCCGAAATTCACTGCCTTGGCACGCTTTCTCATCTCGCCCGTGACCGCTTCAATCGGAACACCGAATGCCTGAGATGCCGTAACGGTGTGAATGTCGATACCGTTTGTAAAGGCATCTATCATGGTTTCGTCCCCCGAAATGTGTGCAAGCAGACGAAGCTCTATCTGGGAATAATCGGCATCAATAAGCACACGTCCGTCGCCTGGGATAAAGAATCGGCGAAGCTCCCGACCAAGCTCGGTGCGCACGGGAATATTCTGAAGATTCGGCTCGGTGGACGAAAGTCTGCCCGTTGCAGTAACGGTCTGATTGAAGCTTGAATGAATCCGCCCCTCACTGTCCGCCGCCTTAACAAGTCCCTCGCCGTAGGTTGACTGAAGCTTTGTCAGTTGACGGTAATCAAGTATATCCTGCACTATCTGATGGTATGGTGCAAGCTTTTCAAGTATATCCGCGCTTGTGGAATAGCTTCCGTTCTTGTTCTTTTTTCCGTGAGGGAGCGCAAGACGCTCAAACAGCACCTCGGAGAGCTGGATAGGAGATTTTATGTTAAATTCCCCGCCCGCCGCAAAAAATATCCGCTCTTCAAGCTGATGCGCCGCATCGGACAGCATGGCGGTAAACTCTCGAAGTCCCGGCGCGTCTATCTTAAAGCCGTCCGATTCCATCTCCGCAAGCACCGCCGCAAGAGGAAGCTCGATTTCATAAAGAAGCGACTCCTGTGAGCGTTCCGTGATAATACCCAACAGCACGTCCGAAAGCCTTAGAAGGTCGGCGGCATCAAAGCCCTCCGATGAATCGCCGAGATAGGCAAGCTTAAGGGCGGCAGTGTCATATTTTCCTGCCGTGGGGTCTATGACATACGCCGCAAGCGTAAGGTCGAAATCAAAGGCGAGTTTTGCGTAAAGTCCGTCCATGGAATACAGTGCCTTTGAGTCGTACACATAGAGCTTTGCGCCACGCTCTTTGAGCCTGCAAAGCACATCGGAAAGCCCCTCCTGGGACTCGGCACAGTACACGTTAGTGCCGTCCGCCGAGAAGCTTACGGTGTCCGATACAAACACAGCCACACGCTCACCGCCGGACAAAGCTTTTTCTGCCGCATCCATAACATCGGCGCACATAACGGTATTTTTCGCAGAAGTATTTCCGCCGTCAGCACAGCCTGCTCCGGCAGATTCTTCAAGTCCGAAGCGTTTTATGAGAGCCGAAAATTCAAGCTCGGTGAATAGCGCACGAAGCTCCGCTCGGGCTTCGCCGGCACGCTCACACCGTCCGTCAATATCTGCCACGGACATTCCTATGGGAGCATCCTTTATAATGGTGGCAAGCCACCTTGACATATACGCCGAATCCTTGCCGTCAAGGAGCTTTTGACGCTGTCCTGCCTTGATTTCGGAGCTGTCAATATTCTCATAGACTCCCTCAAGAGATTCAAACAGGGTTATAAGCTTAAACGCGGTCTTTTCACCGATTCCCGGCACTCCGGGGATGTTGTCCGAGGAATCTCCCATCAGTGCCTTTACATCAACAAATTTATCGGGAGTGATGCCGTAGGTTTCCTTAAATTTTTCGGTATCAAAATGCACAGTTTCGCTGTTTGTGGCAAGAAGCACCGTGGTGCTTTCACAGATAAGCTGAAGCGAGTCACGGTCGCCCGTAAGCACATACGCCATAGCTCCTGCATCCGATGCCATAGCGGAAATTGTTCCGAGGATGTCGTCAGCTTCAAAGCCCTCGATGCCGATGACTCTAGCACCCATGGCTTCGGCACAGCGTTTTGCGTAAGGAAGCTGCATTGCAAGCTCCTCCGGCATACCCTTTCTTGTAGCCTTGTAGCCGTCGTATTCCTTGTGTCTGAACGTAGGCGCGCGCATATCAAAAGCAACCGCGAAGCCGTCCGGCTGTATTTCCTCAAGCACGCGGTTCAAAATATTTACAAAGCCGTACACCGCGTTGGTATGAAGTCCGCTTTTTGTGGTAAGAGGACGAATACCGTAAAATGCGCGGTTAAGTATGCTGTTTCCGTCAACTGCGAGTATTTTTTTCATGTCGTTTCTCCTGTGGGGGGTAGATGCTTTTATTATAACACAAAACGGCTGTTCTGTCACCACAAATTTGTTACTTTTTTTATTTTTTCCGCCCGCGCCGCAATATTAACATACCGTTCACAATTAAGCAACACTATATACGATTATAAATTTATAATTTTATGATATAATATAAAGAAGTTATGCCTTTGTGATATTTTTTCGAAAGGAGCCAACAAATATGTCATCGACTCCCGTTAAACATAAACAGCCGTCCCCTCCGGACAGAGTGCAAAAAGTGAGCCGTCCGCACCTTGATTCGTACTATACGCGCATATCGGGACATTTCCGTGCCGCGAAGTATATAACCGTTATAATTCTCTCGGCGTTTCTTATTTTTTCTTTCACCTTTCTTCGTAGTGACATAACCCTTGAAAATCTCAGATATCTCTTAAAATTCATAAGCTTCACAAACACCGAAACATCCATAACGGCGTCAAAGATAAACTACGCTTCGGGCGACCCCAACCGCCTTGAGCTTTTCATCGGCGATTTGTGCACACTCTCCCCCGAGGGCTATGCACTCTACGACTCGCGCGGAAATCAGATCATGGCGGAAAACATAAAATACTCCGTCCCCGTTCTTAAAACGGGCGACAGATTCACACTCTGCTATGACCTTGACGGTACGGCGTTCACCGTGCTCAACACTTTCTCAAAGCTGTACGAGGGTACGACGGAATACCCCATAACAGACGGAACTATCTCATCTGAGGGAAGCTTTGCCATAGCATCCTCCTCCCGTGAGTACCGCACCGCAATCACTCTTTACGACAGCGATTTTGAGCCGATCACGCGCATCTACAAAAACGACCATCTCATGGCTCTTGAAATGAAAGACGATGCCTCAGAGCTTGCGGTAATGACCGCAGGTGCAAGAAACGGCGAATTTTACACAAAAATAGAGCTTATCGCACCAAACAAGGACAAGGAACTGCATTCATGTGAGCTTGCAGGACTTGGTTACTCCCTTTACTATACCGACAGCGGCTTTGCCGTTATAACCGACGAATCCATCTGTTTTCTTGACAGCGAGCTTGAGCTTATCCGCGCCTACAGGCACGATTCGAGACTTGCGATGTCGGAAGCATCGGGCAAATACGTTATCTGCGCCCATTCGGACAGCGTTATGGGCAACAGCTCCCGTGCCTGCGTGTACACAACGGACGGCAGGCTGATATTTGAGGGCAGCTTTGACGGAAAGCTTATCGCAATGGACTTTGACGAGAGCGGAGATTACATATTTATCCTCGCAGGAACGACAGTCAGCCGCATAAACCTCATAAACGATAAGATCGGTGCGTTCACCGTGGAATCGGATGCCATAGACCTTTTGGCGCAGTCCCCCGAATCGGTGCTCATATGTAAAAAGAACTACGCTTTGACATACGAGCTAAAAGATTTCACCGAGCATTATTTTGACCGTGTTGGTGCGGCACCGAAACCGCAGGACACAGCGGACACCACACATGAAACCGCGGCAGACACCACTGAGACCACCGAGGAAACCACTGCAGAGACCGCAAACGACACTATCGTGACTGATAACCCCCCTGCCGCAACGGAGGAAACGCCATGAGCCTTATTATTGACCTTATCATAATTGCGGCGGCAGTCGCCGCAATCTACCTTGGCATTGTGCGCGGATTTATAAAGTCCGTAATGCATTTTGTATCACTTATACTCGCGCTTATCGCGGTAGTTGTGTTCACAGCACCTGTTTCCGAATGGGTCAATGAGCGATTTGTGGGCGAGCGCGTATCGGAAATAACTGAGGATTCGCTTTCGGGGATCGTCGATGCGGGAGTTGAAAAGCTTCAGCTTGAAAAGGTATTTGAGGATCGCCCCGATGCGCTTGTTAGCGTCACCGAGCGTTTTTCCGTTGATATTGATGAGCTTGTTTCCTACTACTCGGATTTTCTCACCGACCTTGCTGAATCTGCGGCAATCGACGAGCTTGCAGCAAAGCTTGCCGATCCCACCGCCGCGGCACTCAGTACAGTCGCCGCCGCAATTGTCATATTCATCGTGACGCTTCTGGCACTTAAGCTTCTTACGTTCATACTCGACCTTATTTTCCGCCTGCCCGTTTTAAATAAGCTTAACACCTTCCTCGGATTCTTATTCGGCATAGGAAGCGCGCTTATAACCGCATGGATAATCTCAAATATGGCGACAGGACTTGTTTTCGCCCTTGAATCCATAAACGGCGATATTTTCAACCGCTCGGTCATCGACGGTTCGGTTATTTTAAGATTCTTCTATAACAACAGTCTTATTCTGTTTAATTTATCATAAAATCGTAATACCCTGAAAGGAACAATGTATCTATGGAAATGTGTGCAAGATGCCGCAAGCGTGTTGCTGTGGTATACGTCACTAAAATTGAAAACGGTGAGACCGTTACTGAGGGCATTTGCTTAAAATGCGCAAAGGAGCTTGGTATCAAGCCTGTAAACGACATACTTGAAAAAATGGGAGTCCCTGCGGATTCCATCGACGAGCTTGACCATGAGCTTGACGAGCTTTCCGAGAATCTTGCAGGTCTCACACCTGTGGACGGTGAATCCTCCGACGAAATCCCCGGCGGCACACCCTCAATAAATCTTTCAAAGCTTTTCGGCAATTTCGGCTTTGCCGCTCCCGGAGCATCCCAGAATAACGAGGAGCAAAAAGCAAAATCTCCCAAAAAAGACCCAAAATCCGCTCCCACGAAGCTCAAATATCTGCCGAATTACTGCAAAAATCTCACCGCAACTGCCGCCGAGGGCAAGGTTGACCGCATCGTTGGCAGAAACCGCGAGCTTGACCGCGTTATACAGATACTTTCGCGCCGTCAGAAAAACAACCCCTGTCTTAT
>CAJGCT010000003.1 GCA_904501985.1 uncultured Clostridia bacterium | reverse complement strand
TCTTCCGCCTTGTCAAGGGGTTTCTTAAAAGTTTTTTCAACTTTTTTCTCTACCGCTCGGTCTCCCTCGCGGACAGCTTATATATTCTATCACATCCCTCCCCTTTTGTCAACCCCTTTTTTATCTTTTTTTCGAGTTTGTTGTTTTGGTGCACAATCTATTCACATTCTGATCCTTTTATGTACAATTTATACACTTTGCGTTAATTTCGAAGAATTTCTCGCAAAACTATTTATTTTCCCAGAATTATCTGCTATAATTATATATATTGAAAGGATCACGCTATGACCTATTTATCACTTATCAAAGCCTTTACCGAACTCGGCTCTTCAGCACCGTCCCACGAAGCCGCAGAGCTCATCTGCGCGCTCACAGGCAAATCCCGCGAGTGGTGCATACTCAATAAAGATGAAGAACTTCCGAAATCAGTGGACGATGCACTGCAAAAGCGAATTTCCGGAATTCCGCTTCAATATATAACAGGCGAAGCGTGGTTCTTTGGGAACCGCTTCAAGGTTTCGCCCGACTGCCTTATTCCGCAACCTGACACAGAGCACCTTGTAATGCTGGCACTGAAATATGTAAATAATTCATCAGACATCCTGGACCTCTGTACCGGCAGTGGGTGCATAGCTATATCTATACTGAAAGAAAACACCACCGCCAAAGCACAGGCAGTAGACATCTCCATCGCCGCGCTTGATATAGCGAAGACAAATGCAGAGCTTCACGGCGTAACCGACCGAATCCAATTCCTGCACACCGATGTTCTGAACACCGATCTGCAAACGCTTTGCGCCGAGGCGGGCATAATCGTGTCAAACCCTCCATATATAAATACCGATGTTATACCCACGCTGTCCGCAGAGGTACAGCACGAGCCGACCATCGCCCTTGACGGCGGTGCTGACGGAATGATTTTCTACCGCCACTTTTTAGGCGAGCTTGCGAAATATATGCGTCCGGATGCCGTTATGCTGCTTGAAATCGGGTACGACCAGGCATCGCGGATAGACGAACTTTGCCAAAAGCACAATCTTACCTGCCAATTCCACAAGGATTTCGGCGGAAACATCCGTGTTGCTGAAATAAGGCACAACATTTGACCGATTAGGGAATAAAATAGTACTGTTACACAAAATATACATTTAGGAGAGCAACCAATGACAAAAACTTCTCTTCTCTGCCTCTTTGGCGGAAAATCCTCCGAATACGAGGTATCTCTTATATCCGCCCACTCCATACTTTCAAACATCGACCGCAAAAAATACGATATTACTACGGTCGGCATAACAAAAAGCGGCGATTGGTATCTTTTTGAAGGCAATATCGAAAATATCAAGGACGGCACATGGTGCGCTGATACGTCCGCACTTCAAAAAGCCGCACTTTCTCCATCCCCATCCGATTCTGCCCTGATCGTATTCCCGACAGACGGCACACAGGCAAAATATCTGCATATCGACGTGATTTTCCCCATAATGCACGGTGCTAATGCAGAGGATGGCACGCTCCAGGGACTCATGAAGCTTTCGGGTATTCCCTTTGTAGGATGCGGCTGTACCACATCCGCTATCGGCATGGATAAGGGATATACCAAGATGGTACTTAACAACTTCGATATACCACAGGCAAAATGCAAAATAATACTCCGCGACGATTTCGACACAAAAAGTGACGAGATTCTCGATGCCTGTGAAGCTCTCGGAAGCTATCCCCTCTTTGTAAAGCCTGCAAATGCCGGCTCGTCGGTGGGCGCATCAAAAGCGGCTGACCGCGTAATGCTTGCCGAAGCCATACGCCTTGCCGCCGAGCACGATTCCAAGATAATCGTAGAAGAATACATAAACGGCAAGGAAATCGAAGTGGCTGTCATAGGGAACAGAGATCATGCCGCCTCCACCTGCGGTCAGATCAACCCCGGCAGTGAATTTTACGACTACGATGCCAAATACAGTGCGGACAGCAACTCCTCCTGCCTCATTCCGGCGGATATCAAACGGGAAACCATGCTTGATGTGCGTGCCTACGCCGTAAAAATATGCAAAATTCTTGGCGTATCCGGTCTGTCGCGCGTGGACTTCTTCGTTTACGAGGAAAACGGCGAGGAAAAGATCATATTCAACGAAATCAACACGCTCCCCGGGTTTACACAGATAAGTATGTACCCAAAGCTTATGGTAAACGACGGCATGAGCTATTCCGCGCTTATAGATACGCTTATAACCCTTGCCACTGAGAAGGAGGGCTGATAATTGATCGGCATTTTTGACAGCGGACTTGGCGGACTGTCAGCACTGAAAGAAGTACGCCGCCTGCTCCCCTCCGAGGATATCATTTACTTCGGCGACACAGGCCGTGTCCCCTACGGCACACGCTCAAGGGACACAATCATAAAATATTCGCTCCAGGACATGAATTTTCTCGCCTCAAAAGGCGTTGATGCGGTGCTTGTAGCCTGCGGAACGGCAAGCTCAAACGCCCTTGCCACACTTCGTGAAAAATACCCCAACATTCCAATAATCGGCGTAATTGATGCCGGAGTGCGTGCCGCCGCAAAGGCTACGAAAAACAAAATCATCGGCATCGCAGGCACACCGTCCACAATCGGAAGCGGTGCATTTGAAAAAGGACTGCACGCCGTGAATCCCGATTTTAAGACCGTCAGTGCCGCCTGCCCCCTTTTTGTGCCGCTTGTGGAGAACGGTTTTGTGTCGGCGGACGATGAAATAACGCGCCTCGCCGCAAAAACGCATCTCGCGCCAATAATCGAAGCCCATGCTGACACGCTGATCCTCGGCTGCACCCACTACCCCATAATCGCGCCTACCATTGCAAAGGTTATCCCCGACGCCACGCTTATAAACGTAGGTGCCGCCGCCGCAGAGGAGCTTCGGGCGGTTATGGACAACGGCATATCCACGCTCCGTCTGGGACGTGTACAATACTTCGTCAGCGACGAGCCCCAGGGCTTTGAGCGAATCGCGTCCATTTTCCTTGGCGAGGAGATCACCGACAAGGTGACGCGCATTGATATTGAGAGGTATTAACTTGCCGCCATTACAAAAAATCACTTACACCGCTTTGATGTAAGTGATTTTTTATTATTCCATTATCCCCTCACGCAGGTGTGTACGGAAGCGTTTCATAGCCTATCCACTTGGCAATATGCCGCGCGAGGATGGTCGCATCAGCCGCATCTGCTCTGCCGTCGAGGTTTAAGTCGAGGGCGGCTGTGCACACTTTTGTTTCATCGTATCCGTCCCAATTTGAAAGATAGCGTTGGAAGTATACGAGGTCGAGGGGATTGGTTTTGCCGTCACCTGTGGCGTCGCCGTGTATGCCGCTATCTTCGACAAGTGCTTTAAACGGATGTGAGTTTGTCTCGGCATAGGTTTGCGCCGTTGATCCGACGTAGCCGTGGATCGTGAAGTCCGCATGAGTGGTAGAGAACACATCCGTCCCCCAAACCACTGTAGGAGAGTAGACCACAGCCTTTTTAAACGACACACAGCCAGAGAATGAATCGTCACCAATGCTAATTATGCCCCTACTAATCGTAATGCTCGACAACTTGTAGCACCTAAAAAACGCACTACTGCCAATACTCGTAACGCTACCGGGTACATTCACACTAGTTAGACTTCGGCAATTGGCAAATGCGTATTCGCCAATGTTCGTTGTTCCGTCAGGCATAGTCACACTTGTCATGTTACTACATCCAGCAAATGTAAATTTGCCAACGCTCGTTACGCCATCAGGTATAGTCACATTAGCCAAACTGCTACATTCATAGAATGCATAATCGCCAATAATTGTAACACTGTCTGGAATAATCACACTTATCAAACCACTACATTCATAGAATGTAGCAGCACCAATACTCATTACACCGTCGGATATAGTTACGCTCGACAATCTTCTACACTTGTAAAATGCATATTCACCGATAGCCACCACACTGTCGGGAATAACTATATCAGTCGCAAGAACACCGTCAACGTACAGATTGCCGCCGTTAGAGTTCAACGGATGCGAAGATGAATTTGCATATTCAATATTGCACCACACTTCAAGGTCTGTAATGTATACGTTTGTTAAACTAGTGCAGTCATCGAACGCCCATCTACCAATGTTTGTCACACTGTTGCCAATTATCACATGTGTCAAGCTACTGCAATCTTCGAATGCACTCCTGCTGATATTAGTTATGCTATTCCCGATAATAGCTGTTTTAATTTCGCTTCTATAACTGTTCCACGGCACCTTAGAAGACAACGACCATTCCTCCATCTCCCCCTCACCGCTAATGGTGAGCGTGCCGGCATCATCAAGCACCCATGTCAGATTGTCGCCGTCTGCGCCACACTCACCGGATGCCACCGTGTCTGCGCCAACGCCGACACACAGCATCACAGCCGCAAAGGCGGCGCATACCATAGCTATTATGTATTTCTTCATTAGAATCATCTCCTATCGGATAGTTTAGCTACACATCCGTCACACATTAACGACCTTGTAAACCTCATTCTTCGCCATGCCGCGGTCCTTGGCGCAGGCTTTTATGGCGTCCATCTTCGACTTGCCGCCGTCAATGTAGTAGGCAACGTGCTCCTCAATAGTCATGTCGCTCCAGAATGCGCCCTCCGCTGCCTGCTCCTCGCTTGCGCCCTCAACGATAAGCACATATTCACCTCTAGGCTCGCGGTCGGTGTACATATTCACCGCCTCGGAGAGTGTAGTGCGCAGGATTTCCTCGTTGAGCTTGGTAAGCTCGCGGCAAAGTGAGATTTTGCGGTCGCCAAGCGCCGAAAATAGGTCCGCAAGGGTGGCTTTCAGCTTGTGTGGTGCTTCGTAGAATATGAGCGTGTGCCGGTCGTGCTTGATTTCATCAAGATGCCGCCGTCTTTCGCCCTTGTTGGTTGAAAGGAAGCCCTCGAAAGCGAATCTCGCTGTAAAAAGCCCCGAAAGTGTCAGCGCAGTCATTGCGGCGCAGGGTCCCGGCACTGCGGTCACAGGAATCCCTCTCTCGGCGCACAGCTTGACGATATCCTCGCCGGGGTCGCTTATTCCCGGCATACCGGCATCGGTCACAAGGGCGCAGGACTCGCCTGCCGCAAGGCGGTCACATATTATCTCGCCGCGCTCGCGTTTGTTGTGCTCATAGTAGCTGACCATGGGCTTTTTGATGCCGAAAATGGCAAGCAGCTTTGCGGAATTGCGCGTATCCTCCGCCGCAACGAAATCCACTCCTGCAAGCACCTTTTTCGCCCTCTCGGACAGGTCGGCAAGATTTCCGATAGGTGTGGTCACAAGATACAGCGTGCCGCCGTTTATTTTATTCTTCTCCTCCGACGTATCGGCATAGTATACATCAGGGTCTTTTGTAAGGCTCATCAAATTCACCCGTTTCGTAGATTTTTGTAAGTGTATCGGTGTAATTGCTTCCGTCCGTGTACATTATAAGCGGCGGCGTCACATACATCCCCGGTGCCGCTCCTTTTTTCGCCTCGCAAAGCACAAGACATGGCGCAAGCTCCGAGCGTGCGTGCACGAATGTCATGCGCTTCGGCTCAAGCTTTGCCGCGGAAAGAGCGCAAACAAGCTCGCTGAGCCTGTCCGGCCGCCACACGGTGTAAAAAAGTCCGCCATGCTTCAGCACACGGTACGCCGCGGCACAAAAATCGCCTATTCCGCCTGCAACCTCGTGGCGGGCGATATTTTTGTATTCACTTTCGTTAGCCTTGCCTGTCACTTTCATGTATGGCGGATTTGACACCGCAATATCCGCCGTACCGCCCACCGTTTCTGCCGATACATCGCGCACATCGGCGCAGTGCACCGTGAGCCTGTCCGTAAGACCGTTAAGCTCGGCGTTGCGGCAGATAAGCTCGGCAAAATCCGACTGCAGCTCTATGGCGTGCATCCTCGCAAGCTTTCCTTTATTAAGAAGAAGCAGCGGAATAACGCCCGTACCGCTTCCGAGGTCAACACCCACAGCGCGTGTATGTGCTCGCACATAGGCACTCAAAAGATAGGCGTCCGTGCCGAATGTAAGACCGTCTTTTTTCTCAATAAGCCGCAGTCCGTCGTTAATATCTATGATTTTTTCGTCATTTGTAATTTTCATTTTAATAAACCAAAAGGGTGTCACAGCGTACACCCTTTTTATAGTCAAAGTAAATTCGGATAATCCTATCAGTTGGCTTTTTCAAACTGCGCGGCATCGGGTACGATAACCTTCTTTATGTCCGCACCTACCGCACGAAGCTTGCCGACGACATCGTCATATCCGCGCTCGATATAGTGGATATCCTCTATCTCGGTGCGTCCCTTGATTGCCATTCCGGCAATTATCATGGCAACACCGGCTCTCAGGTCAACCGCCTTTACAGGTGCACCGGACATGGACTGTCCGCCCTCAATTATAGCGGTAGCACCGTCAACCTTTATGGAAGCACCCATACGCTTCAGCTCTTCAACATATCTGAAGCGGTTGTTGAATATACTCTCAGTAAGGCAGGACACGCCGTTTGCAAGGCACAGCAGTGCACCGAACTGAGGATTCATGTCGGTGGGGAAACCGGGATAAGGAGCAGTCTTAACATTAACACGGTTAAGCACACCTGTGCTGATGACTTCAATGGAATCGTCGTTTTCAATAATCTTAACGCCCATTTCCTCAAGCTTTGCGGAAACAGATTCCATGTGCTTGGGAATAACGTTGGTCACTTTCAGATGTCCGCCCGTTGCCGCCGCCGCACACATATACGTTCCGGCTTCGATCATATCGGGGATTATGGCGTAGGTGCATCCGCAAAGATGGTCAACGCCCTTTATCTTTATGGTGTCAGTACCGGCACCGGTTATCTTTGCACCGCAGGTGTTAAGGAAGTTGGCAAGGTCAACCACATGAGGCTCTCTTGCGGCATTCTCAATAATGGTAGTGCCCTTGGCACGAGCCGCGGCGATCATTACGTTGATAGTACCGCCGACTGTCTCTACGTCAAAATATATAGATGTGCCCTGAAGCGTATCCGCCTTGGCATCAATATAACCGCTTTCAACATTTATCTGTGCACCCAGAGCCTTGAAGCCCTTTATGTGCTGGTCGATGGGGCGTACACCGAAATCGCATCCGCCGGGCAGACCCACGTACGCTTTGCCCCAGCGTCCAAGCTCTGCGCCCACAAGATAGTATGAGCCGCGCATCTTGCGGACAAGCTCGTAAGGGGATATGCCGCCCTTTGCTCCACGGGAATCCACCTCAACGGTGTTTCTCGAAAGCATCCTTATACGACATCCCATAGCTGCGAGGATTTCAAGGGACAGACTTATATCGCTAATGGAAGGAACATTCTCGATAACACACACATCGTCTACCGCAAGGGTCGCGAGTATTATCGGGATAGCGGCATTTTTGGATCCGCTGACTTCAACTGAGCCGACTAACGGTCTGCCGCCGTTAACTATTATTTTTTCCATATCTTCGTCTCGTTTCCCGGCGTAAAATAATGCGCGAAGCATAGCGGCGCGCCATATATAATAGGCATTGACCCGCCGAGGTCATGCCACAGTGGTATATCAAATATAAAATCTAAAGCAATTAACACTTTATTAATATATTAAAGCTTATCTTTAATATATTATAACACTTTTATATTGAAAATGGAAGTGTGTTAACAGTTTTTTTACATTTAAACAGAAGATTTATTATTTTCTCGCATATATGGTGCTATTTGTAGCGTTGTAGACAAGGGTCATGCCGTCAGAGTGGTCAATTTGCCATGCCGGAATAAAATAAATGGCAGATTTGTCGGCATTCCAATATATAGCATAAACCGCCTGCATATTTCTGACAGCCGAAAGCACCGCATCACCCGGAAAAGCATCTGAAGGCATCTCCGTGTCGTGAGGTGTCTCTTCAGATAAAGCGAATCCCTGTGCAGAGCCGGCATTAAGCTCGGAAAGGTCCGAAAAAAGTATGTTTACCTGGTCAACAAGCTCGGTTTGATAGTCTTCGTCAATAGGCGCAAAATACCATCTGCCGCCTGCATATATAAGCTCATCATTTTCAAAAACGCAAACCGCATAGTGAGAATAGATCGTATATCCGCCAAGCACCTGACGTGCCAAAAGATAAGTAAATCCGCGCTCGGAATCAAAATAGCTGTCTGTAACAACAGCCGCGAGAACACCGCTGTCTCCCGTACACAGTCCGAGGAATTCCTCCGCGCGTTTTTCCATTGTGATAAGTCTGGATGAGGTCACATCATCCCAAAGCACCGCTTCCGAAGCAAAATTTTCGGCTGTAATCTCATTATATGCGACCACATCGAAATTGTTATATTTCGAATAAGTGAAGCCGAATTCTGCATCAAATTCCGTAACCGCACCGTTTTGTGATGTTATGCTGAATCCGCCGTTTGGAAGCGAAAGCAACACTTCACGCGGCGAAGCACTCAGTGCTTCCGCCGCCTTGGTATAGTATTCGTCACTGTACAGGCTCTCATAAACGGGTGCTTTGAATTTTTCTCTCGGGATGCACTCAGGCGGCACCTCAAGACCGCGCTCGGCAAGAAGTTCCACTGCACCCAACACCTCGTCATCATCTATATACCCACGCGCACGGTCCTGGCGGGCTATATTAAACACAAGAAACAGATTTGCCGCCACAAGTATGCCAATAAGCAAATTTTTGACCGCTGACCAATTCATATAGTTCCGCCTCCCATTTTACTATTTTGCAGAAACCGTCCACTCGGCATTGCCGTCCGTATAATTGAGACTCACTGCCTTTATGGCGCCTTCCGGAAGTTTGCCAAGCACATCAAGCTTGCGGACAATGTACATCGGCTTTGGTACAAGCACTGTTTCTTCAGTCCCCGTAACAGAAACCGGCATAAGTTCGATTTCAGATATTGTATTCTCTGTAATAACAGCCCGAAGATATGGCTCTGTACCGATACGAATGTTGTTATGGGTAAGAAAGTATTCCACTGTAAGGAGCGATTTATCTGCATACACATCGCCAAGGCACGGAGTTGCCGCCCCACCGACGAGCGAAGGTGATATATCACCAAGTCTGCCCACAAGGTTATCTACAGCACTAAGCTTATCAAAAAGGCTGGGAGCACCGTCCCCAGTATATCCGAGAAGCGTTTCTATTTCGATTCCGCGCATTGTCCCACCTGAATCCTCAAGGGAGTCCGAGGTTGAGAATGATATGCTTCCGTCGCCTATTCTGAGCTGACTGTGGGAATCAATGTAAACATCAACCTCGCCGTCTGTGTACCAATCCAGCTTGTCCGGATTGTATTTAAATAAACGGAGAAGCGCATTTCTGTCAGCCTGCTCCGAATAATCGGATGTGCTTTTTGAAATCACGGAGCACTCAATTTCGGCATCCGCGACGGCAATGTTAGTACCGTCTATAAAATCAAATCCGTATGCTTCGATATTCTGTGCACCGTCCGCCAATTTAGAAATATAGAAACCGGATGTAACGATATGCTGTGCCGGTCGGAATTCAAAATATCTCCCGGCTCCGTCACTTGCATAGGCAACAAAGCGATGTGCGGCAAAATCCTTATCGGGAACAATTATAAGCTCACTCACATACGCACTTATATTCCCGTCGCCGCCCACAGCCACATCTGATTCCGAGACGGTAAGTGTATCCGCCGCAAAAGCATATATTAGCTGGTACAGCACAGGAACATGATATCTGATATATATAAATTCATCGCTTTTTTTCGCCCGTTCAAAGGCATCCGCTCCGTTGTCGATACTAAGATCGCGGCAAACCGCTTCACTGCCGAAAAGTTCAATAATACAGGGCTTGACTAACTCATACAGCTCAGCCACCGAATCGGCATCACCCACACATCCCCTGGGAGACATAAAAGTAGACTGCTTGTAACCAACAAATTCGGGCAGCAGATGATCGCTGTTGATTCCCTCCGGCTGAATTCCGCTTTGCACGCTCCAGAGCTTATCAAAGCTCTCGTTCTGTTTTTTCTTCATGACCGTGTTTTCATACACCTTCATGCCGCGTATATATACAACCACAAGGACTATAAGTGAGATAACAAGCAAGACAAGCAGAATGGTCTTAAATATCTCAAAAGCACCTGAAAAACGCCGTTTTGCAGTTTTATTCATAACTGTGCCGCTCCTTTCTGCGGGGTGTGGGAAATTTGCATTGCAAGCATCCGTGCTAAAGTCCATTTTCAGACTCATTCCACCGATTCAAGCTTAGTTTCAAGTGGCAAAAGCAGTGATATTTCCGTACCCTTTCCGGGTTCACTCTCTACCGAGATCGTTCCCCCATGAGCCTCCACGATCTCTTTTGCTATAGCAAGACCGAGACCTGTGCCGCCTCTCTCGCTGGTACGGGATTTTTCCACACGGTAAAAACGCTCAAACAGATGCGGCAGATCTTCGCTCGGTATGCCGATACCTGTATCCCTTACCCGTATTTCAAGTCCTTGTGCGACTGCCGCGGCCCTTACCGTAATAGTTCCTCCGTCGGGAGTATACTTAATAGCGTTTGATACAATGTTTATAAGAACCTGCTCAATGCGCTCCTTATCGGCAGAGATCATGGGTAGTGTTCCGTTTGAAGCATAACGAAGCTCATGTGAATGCGCCTCCGCATCCACACGCATAACCTCACATATATGTGTGAGTATCTTGTCAGGATCAAAGCTTTCGATTGTCCACTGTGTGCGCTTGTTGTCAAGCCTTGACAGCACCAGAAGATCAGATACTATTCTGGTCATTCGGTCACACTCATCCACTGCCATGTGAAGGAAGAAATCTTCCATGTCAGGTGCCATATCCGGGTCGGAAAGAATAGTTTCGCAGGCACCCTTGATACTTGTAAGGGGCGTTCTCATCTCGTGAGAAACATTTGCTACAAACTCGCGCCTTGACTTGTCAAGCTCATATCTTCCGGTTTCGTTATGGATTACCGCAAGCACACCGCGATGAGATGTATTATCTGCCACATAGCTGATGTCACCGAAGTTTACATCAAGCACCTTTCCGTCAAACATAACGTCGCTGACGTTATAGCCGTCCCCCTCAACGCCGTCCTTTTTATCAGCTGACTGCACGCTGTCGGCGGGATCGTATTCAATGTTCAGAAGCTCAATAAATCTTGTGAAATTAAAATCGTCGCTGTAATTTGAGCCAAGAAGATCCTTAAGGGTCTGATTTATGTGCATCACCTTTCCGTCATCTGTAAAGGCAATAACACCGTCGTGAAGATAGGTAAACAGCGTTTCAAGCTTCTGATGCTCACCTGACACCTCCTCAAGAGTGTTCTTGAGTGTTTTTTTCATGTAATTGAACGTGTCGGTAAGCTTTCCGATCTCATCGTTTGCGTGAATATCAAGCTCATGTGAAAATTCACCCGCCGCAATAAGCTTCGCGCCGCGTGTGAGACTCTGTATGGGTGATGTAATAGCTTTTGAAAGGAAGAATGCCAAAATGATGGCAAATATCAGACCGAACATGAGTGCCTGGAGAATGATGGAAAACAGTATCCATGTAAACTGCTGCATTTCCTCCATTGAATCTCTGACATATATAATGCACTCGTTTTCGTTGTCTGCAAGCTTAATCGCATAGTCGGCAAAATCCGCGCCAAGCGGCTGAGAGTTGTCCGGCTTTCCGCGCATGGCGGCGATCAGATTTGCAGTTTTTTGCAGACTTTTTCCAAGTTCGGAATCCGATCCTTCAAGAAACACACCGTCGGCATCAAGAATATAGAAATTACGGTAATCGTCGATACCCAAAACGCCGCGGTAACTGTTGAGTATTTTCAGTTGCTCTATGGCAAAGTCGTCCGTCTTAAGGGCACCTTGAAGCTCTTCCGCAAGCGGACTGTCCTCTGAAAGATTCTGCGCCATCTGATCGGTAAACTCGTCTATGTAGAAGCTGTTTACGTTATTGATAAGGACAGTACCGATAACGCACATTACCGTTATCATGAAGATAACGAGAATAAGTATGATTTTAAAATACAGACTGTTATACATAGCTTATTTTATATAATACCCCATGCCGCGCTTGGTAAACAGATATTCGGGCTTTCCCGCATCCGCTTCAAGCTTGGCGCGCAGACGGCTTACAGTAACATCAACGCTGGAGGTGTCGCCGAAGAATCCGTCATATCCCCACACTTCCGAAAGGAGCTGTTCACGGGAATACACAGTTCCGAGATTCTTTGCCATAAATGTAAGCAGTTCATATTCTTTCTTGGTAAGCTCGATTGGCGTACCGTCACGTGTAACCTGATACTTTACCGTATCTATTACAAGACCGCGCACAGTCAGTGTAGCTTCGCCGGACTCAGAGGCGGCAGGCACAACCTCGTTTGAGGAGCGGCGGATATTGGCCTTGATTCGCGCAAGCAGCTCGTTCATCGAAAACGGCTTTGTTACATAATCGTCAGCACCTATATCAAGTCCCATTATCTTGTCCACCTCTTCAACGCGAGCCGTGGCAATAATAATGGGAGTTGCCAGCTTCTCACGCACACGGCGGCACACCTCAAAGCCATCCATCTTGGGAAGCATGAGGTCAAGCAGTATCAGATCAAATGTGCCTGTGAGTGCCTTTTTAAGTCCATCCTCGCCGTCAAAGGCAAGATCATAGGCATAGCCTGCCTTCATGAGATTGTATGCAAGCGTCATTGCAATATTTTTTTCATCCTCTACCACAAGGACCTTTTTTTTCTGAGTCGTTTCGGGCATTTTTGTAACCCTCCTTTTAAAAGTTATAGTTCGTGATTCAGGGTTTCGTGTATTCTTCAAATGCCGGAGAGATAACTCTCACCTCGCAGGCATCGCTGTTGTTTTTGATAAAATCAAGCACCCTTCTAAGCGTCGCGGCAGTGTTGGCATTTTCCGTAAATCTCAGTACCGAAATCTCGTTTTTTCGTATACCGTTTATCAGCACATTTGCGGCACTGTATGGACCGTAATTTGCAGGAATCTCCACATTGGCATCCCAAACTATATATCCCTCTGCCGAAAGTTTTCTGCGCGCATCACTATCAAGCGCCGGAAGCTTGTCTCCTCCGTCGGGAGCACGCCATATGCGTGATTTTTGCTTTATGATTTTTGAAAGAAGCTCATTTTCGGCTTCGATATCTGAAAGTATGTCATCCGCACTTGTGAGAAGCGATGCATCATGCTCCATTGTGTGAAGTGCTATGGCGTGTCCGCCTGCGGCTATTCGCGACAAGGTCTCGATCCTCGCCTCTGCCTTGCTTCCAATGACGAAAAATGTGGCATCGTAACCGTACTCATCAAGCACATCCAATATTTTATCTGTATATTCTCCGGGCGAATCTTCAACGGTAATATAAACCACACGTTCTGTAAGAGTGGGCGTAACGGTTATGGGGGGCGTTACAGGCTCTGTATCCGGAGGTGCTGTAGTATCGGTTGGATAGAATCCGGGGTGCTTACGCCGCAGAAGTGTGCTGAACGAATACTCCTGATTACCGTCCGTGATACGTATAGCCGCGGCACCGGTGGCAGGACTTATTACCTTTTCAAACCCAAGTTCAAGGTATGCACAGACGATCTCTACAGGAACATACCGCTCTCCGTGACGCTCATAGGTGGCTATGGGAGTGCGTATCTTATCCTGATTTGCCGCAAAATCGCTTACAGTATCAAATGAAAGATACAAATCCCCGTGAGTTATTATAAATGTCTGAAGCGTTTCATTTATACGCACCGTCACATCCGGAAGCTGTACAAACAGCGTCAGCGGTACATAGTACACACCGCTTGTATTTACCTCTACGGGGTAACTTCCGGAAAGGGACCATGCCCGGTCGTTATAATAGCATATTATGGACGATGATTTACCGGAAATCTCCGTGCGCACTGCCGCTATCACCGAAAATACGACAGCAATGCATATAATAACGCTTAAAGCTCCTGCAAGCTTTCTCTTCATGCGCCCCCTCCTTTCTTTTAATCTTCCAAGATCGAATCAACATACGCCACGGCAAGGTCAACTACCATGCCATAGCTTTTTTCGCCGGCAGACTGCCCCTGAGACTTAAGGTAAGAGTCATTCAGAGCACTGCTGACATCGGCGGCTGTATTATCGCGATATTTTTCAAAAAATTCATTGTATGCACGCATTTCCCGCTTCATTCTCACATCAAGAGACGAATAAAGCTCGGAAAACAGTTCTATGTCTGCCGTATACAGTGCTGAGCTTAGATATTCGTACATATTCATGTACGCACTGTAGCGTATATACGGGTCATCCGACATGGTGCAGACGAGGAATGCCATAAAATTGGCTTCATTTTCGGGCATGATGCCTCGCTGATGGGCAAGCTCATGTGCCGCGGTAAACGGCAGATTGTAATCGGGGAAATTCACGTTTATATTGGCTTCCCCGGTATAGTAGGTATACATTCCCGAAATGTGGGTATAGGTCATAGGCCCGGAGAGAGCGATTGGCTTAATGCGTGACGTAAGCCGTGGGATAAAGCGGTATTCATCCGAAGCGCGGTCATATGCCGTAAGCAAAAGTCTGTTCATTTCCTTAACCGAATATGGCATGACCGAGCTTCCGCCGTAAGTGTAATTTACAAACTCAAGCTCCTCGTCTATCTTCTCTGCCATATATACAGCGGTATCATAAAGCTCCTCTGCACTGACAGGATTTTGAGTAAGCTCCAGCTTATCTCCAAGCGGCGTTCCGTTATATGCCACAGCGGAAGAAAACACGAAAAGTGTATAAAGCAGTGACAGCACCGACGAAAGTCCCACCACATACCGAACTCCTGCACGGGTGCTTCGATTTACCGATTTAACACAGAACACAAGCGTTATCGCAAACAGCACGGGAATAAAAAGGATGAGCGTTTCCGCCAAAGAGATCGCAAATATACTTGTAATAACAGCGAAAATACCGCGTATGACCGAGCTTACATATCTGTTTACAAAATCGGAAAAAAACGCCGATTTCTCGCTTATTATGTGTACCCCGCCGGCAAAAATCGCCACAGCAAAGAAAACTAAGCTAAAGCGCGGACAGTATCTTTTTAATATACTTACTCTAATCACGGGTACACGTCCCCTCAATGAAGCTTTTCAGCTCCGCCATGTCACAGGGCAGGTCTGCGGTAATATTCAATACACGATCACCAAAATCTATCTTCAGCGACGAGGCGTGAAGTGCCTGCCGTGTCATACGCTTATCGTGTTCGGTGGGTGTAGTCTCGGCAGTTCCGTAAAATCCGTCACCCACTATAGGGCACCCCATATGGGCAAAATGAACGCGGAGCTGATGCGTGCGCCCTGTTACAGGCTCCGCCTGTACTACGGATGCGTCACTGCCCCGAAGCAAAGTTTTGTATACTGTCAGCGCAGGCTTTGAGCCATCTGCACCGTCACAGCAGACCTCTCGAAGCAGTATAGTCCCCTCCTGCCGCTTTATGGGAGCATTTATCTCTCCCTCAGAGGGTTCAATCTTTCCGTTTAAAACGGCAATATATTGCTTTCGTATTTTGCCCGACTGCATAAGCGTTGTAAGATTTGCGGCGGCAATCCTGTTTTTTGCCACAAGCACTACGCCGCTTGTATCGCGGTCAAGGCGGTTTACCGCGCGAAACACAAAGGGTATCCCACGCGATGAATAATAATAGGCAAGTCCGTTGGCAAGAGTATCTTCAAAATGACCGAGAGACGGGTGGGTCGCCATTCCAAAGGGTTTGTTAACGGCTACAATGTCTTCGTCCTCGTAAAGTATATCAAGCTCCATTTTTGTTGGAACAAGCAACTCATTTTCATCCTCGCGCCGATCATCCGCCGCAATACTCAGTGTATCGCCGATTTTCAGCACGTAGCGCACAGTAACGTGTTCCCCGTTCACGGTTATGCCGTCCGCACGCTTTTTTAAGTGAGTTATAAGTCCCCGTGAGATATGATTTTTATAAAGCCATTCCTTTATTGTGAGGCCGGCATATTCTTCATTTATAAGTATTTTCAAAACGCCGTCCTCCGCAAAGTATAATTACCTACTTTATATTATAACACTATTTTATAGTAATATCAAGTGATTTTCGCGAATTGGCGCAAAAAAAACATAAGCACCTCCAAAGTCAGACGCTTTTGGAGATGCTTATTTGCATAAAATCAGTTTTTTACTACCCTTACCTTATCTACTGCGTAATATTCAAACAGTGCGGCGAATTTTTCGCATATGCGCTCACCGCAGGCAAGTATCGGTATTGCCGGCGGACATGACACATTGGCATCAGCCAGCACACGCCCTACAGAATCTTTCACAGAAACGACTTCAGAGGGTGCAAGCATAGCCTCTCTTATGCTCATAGCCTTTACGGCAATTGGCGCAGGTGGGGGAAGCGTTTTTATAGGCGTTCTAACCGCAATCTCCGAAAATGCTTTCAGCACCGAAGAATAAACGCCATCCCCAAGCTCCGGTGTAAACATCATAACGCAGTTATCGGGGTCGGAAAATTCGCACACTATTCCGCGCTCCGAAAGGCACTTTGCAAGACCGTCGCCTGTATACCCCACTGATTTCGGCTTAACGTTAATCTTCAGCGGTTCATTATACTCTATATCATATCCTATTTCGCCAAGGGATTTTGATAAACGCCGCACATTCTCCGCACATTTTGATAGCTGACTGCGCCAATCGCCGTCCATATATGCGTTTGCCGCATCAAGCGAGCGAAGTATAAGATATGACGGACTTGTAGAGGCAAACATTGCCATTGCCCTCTCGCACTGCTCCGAAAACATAGCAGGAGCATTTTTCGATATATGCAGATACGCTCCCCCTGTCAGTACAGGCAGAGTTTTATGTGCAGAGTCCGTGCACATATCTGCCGAATGAGCCATAGGATGCAGTGATGATTCGAGAAAGTTAAGATATGCACCGTGAGCATTGTCAACAAGCAGTAATACGCCGTGCTTATGGCACACGCGCGAAATACCTGCAACATCGGCTATGTGTCCGAGATAGTCGGGAGATGTAATATAGACCGCACAGGGCAGGTGATCCATTGAAGCTAACTTTTTTTCAAGCTCCGCCGGGTCAATGTCGCAGGAAATAATGCCACCGTTGTCCTCATACAGCCATTCAACCGAAAGATCAAGCATTGCCGCGGCGTACATGAACGACTTGTGAGCATTTCGCCCTGCGGCAATGATCGGTTCGCGCCCCATCTCCTTTGCATACAGCAACGCAAGATAGAGCATAGCACGAATAGACAGCGATGATCCCTCCGCGGAATACACCGTCCTTGCCGCACCGAAAAGTGCCGCCGCATTATCCTCGCTCTCGCGTATTATCCCTTCGGAATGATACAGCACATCCGCACCGTAGATTTCGGTTATGTCGTAAGGCTCAGCCCCCGTCAGCACCGCGCCCTTGTGCCCCGGCATATGGAGACGGATGGGATTTTTCCCAGCGTAACGGTCAATAAAATCGCAGATAGGCGTATTCATTATTCTTCAAGGGTCTTTGCGGCTTCCAGCATTATGGCGCATTCCATGCGCTTGCGGAAAAGCTCGCATCCGTATTTGTATATGCCGTTAACAGAGCCTGTTGCATGATATGCGTTGGCGGCACATCCGCCCGAGCAGTAAAGCTTCGCCCAGCAATCACGGCATTCCGGTCTTGTATAAACGTTGCAGGCGGCAAATTCGCACTGACATTCGGTATTTGTAACACCGTCCCACACGTTGCCGAGCTTGAATTTCTCCTCGCCCACAAACTGATGGCAGGGGTACAAATCGCCCCACGGTGTAACCGCCATGTATTCCGTGCCCGAACCGCATCCCGAAATACGCTTGTATATGCATGGACCGCCCTTCAGATCTATCATGTAATGGTAGAAAGTGAACGGTTTGCCTGCGCGGTGACGCTCAAGCATAAGTTCAGCAAGCTTTTCGTACTGCTCAAGCACTATAGGAAGATCCTCGGCAGTAAGTGCGGACGGGTCGCCCTCGGGGCAAACAACCGGTTCCATTGACAGCTCATTGAAGCCAAGATCAAGCATAGTTTTGATGTCCTCAAGGAAATCGGGATTTGCATGGGTGAATGTTCCGCGCATATAGTAATTTTTGCCCCCGCGCGCCTCCACCATCTTCTGGAATTTGGGAACGATCCGCTCCCAGCTTCCGTTACCTGCCAAGTCTACACGGAAACGGTCGTGAACCTCTTTTCTTCCGTCAAGAGACAGCACCACATTAGAGCACTCGCGGTTAGCAAAATCTATAACATCGTCGTCAATAAGCAGACCGTTTGTGGTAAGGGTGAAACGGAAGTTTTTGCCTGCCGCCTTTTCCACGGAACGGGCATATGCCACGAGCTGCTTTACAACATCGAAATTCATAAGCGGCTCGCCGCCGAAAAAGTCTACTTCAAGATTACGGCGTGTGCCGGAATTGGCAATAAGAAAATCAAGAGCCTGCTTTCCCACCTCATAGCTCATAACAGCACGCTCACCGTGATACTTACCCTGACTTGCAAAGCAATACGAGCAGTTAAGATTACAGCTGTGGGCAATATGTAAGCATAAAGCCTTTACCACACCCTTGGATTTTTCCTTAAGATTTCCTGCAAGAGGCTCAAAGGTATCCTCGGCAAAAAGCTGTCCTGCGGAGCGAAGCTCCTCTATCTGCGCACAGCATTCATCAAATTCCGCCTCGGTGATGTTGTGTTTTTTCACGGTTTCAGCCTTCAATACCGCCTTATCGGTATTCTCATAGCCCTCAATGATGTCATATGCCACCTCGTCCACCACATGAACCGAGCCGGAATAGATATCAAGTACAATATTAAGTCCGCCGAGCTTATAACAATGTATCATTATCTGTTCTCCTAATTATCAGCTGATTACTAAAAAATCAAAAAAGCCGCCCTGTGGCGGCTTTTTTCATTGACTTACTTTTCGCAAGCCTGATTTGCGATACCGCAGCTGGTCTTGCAAGCGGACTGGCAGGAGGTCTGGCACTCACCGCAGCCGCCGTTCTTTGCGCTGTCGCAAAGGCTCTTGGTATTTAAAGTAGTAATATGTTTCATTTTATGTACTCCTTGTGATGTGATTTTGCATTATTATTTATATTATATCACGCAAAACGCGCCATGTCAACAGCGAGAGCGGAAAAAGTTGAAATTTATTTTGGCGCACTTGTAAAAATTACCTGCGCAAAAACTTTATTTTTTTTAAAAAACCTATTGACAAACCTATTTTGTTGTGATATAATATTGTCCGTGGAAAAGATACCGTTGGGGATTTGTGTAACGGTAGCACGACAGACTCTGACTCTGTTTGTGGGGGTTCGAACCCCTCATCCCCAGCCAAAAAAGGGCTATAAAAAAGATATAGCCGCGGAAAGCCTTGATTTTTCAAGGCTTTTTTGTTTTTTCCGCCCTTGGCTCGCATAGTCACGAGAAAAAGATATTAAACACTTACGGGATTTGAACTTCCCGAAATTGAATACTACTCTATTGTGCATAGGAAAAACCTATGCACTTTTTTTGTTGAAAATTGTTGACAAAATCTCCCTTATATGATATCCTTATATCAAGGTATTGTGATAGAATGATATCATTTGTGACAGGAGGATGGCATTTTGAAACAGGCGACCAAAAGTGATAGAACAAAACAAGTGCAATTTCGTATGCCTACCGTGCTTCACAATCAACTACGGAAATTGTTGATTGATGATAATATAAGTATGGCAGACTTATTCAACAAAGCAGCAGAAAGATATGTCAGTGAACATTTGGATAAAGAAAAAGGAGAAAAGAAAAATGGCTAAAGGAACAAAGAAAAAAGAGGCACTTTCAGTAAGCCGTCTTATCAACGAGGTGCTTGTAGCACAGTTAAGCATACCATTTCGCCAAATTGTTAATGATACCACTTTTTCAAAGTATACAGGATCAAAGCGTCCCGATCTTTTAATTTCAGAATTCGAATATGACGGAACAAATGACGATCAATACATCAAGAATCTCGTTGCTTATGCAGAAGCAAAAGATGATTGCAAGGTTGATGATAAAGATTGGAAAGATGCTTTGAAACAAGGAAAGATTAAAGCTCCTAAATTGGGTTTGCCATATTTTATAGTTACAAATTGCAAAACTACCTATTTCTACAACGCAAAAACTTTAAAGCAATTGACTTTGAATGGAAATCCAATAAGAGAGTTTCAAACTATTGATATCTACCGCTTGATTAAGAACAAGCTAACTGCGAACCCTGATCTTGATGCAATAAACACTAATGTAGATTCTATTTCTACTATTTCTGAAGCAATCTTCAATAAAAAGCTTTGGGAACTTGCAGGTGTGTATCGCGGTATCAATTTCAAGGATAATGTTCAGAAGATAGACTTCACTGTCGGATTTGTAGCACTTGAATATTTCGAGGAAAAAGAAGATATTGATGGAACAAAGGATGCTTCCAAGGTTTATTGGTCTTCGTGTAACGATGAAATTGCCGAGAAAGTAAAAAATAATCTAAGTGGATATATTAGTCGTTTAGAAGATGAAACAACATTCAAAGAATTCAAAAATGTAATGGAAGTTGTTCGTGTTGCCATTAGCGGTGATGGAAAAAACAAGCCTTTGGTAAGTGTTGAAGATGTCAAACAAATATACAGCATTATTGATTCAATGAAGCCTTTACACGGTACGGGATTCGATTTGTTTGGTGCAGTATATGAAATGTTTGCTTCATCCAAAGAGAAAAAGGATTTTGGTGAATACTTTACCCGTAGACATTACACTCATATTTTTGCTAAGTTGCTACTTCAAGACGAAGAAACATTTAATGATGAGCAAACGTTTTCTATTATCGACCCTGCTTGTGGAACTGGTGGATTTTTGACCGAGAGCTTCAAAGTCCTCTACAACAATTATGAAAAAAGCGGCACATTGACGGATGAAGCAAGAGAATTTTTGTCCAAACAGTGTTTTTACGGAATCGATGTAAGGGATGAGAATATCTCAAGAACTCGCTTAAATATGTTTTTGGTTGGCGACGGGCATACACACATGTATTCGGACAATACTCTAAAACCTACTCGCCAAGGAAAAAGCGTATTAGATAAAACCTATCAATACGTAATCACCAATCCCCCATATGGTAGCGGTACGATAAAAGCAAACACGGAGGCGATTTCCACAAACAGAACAGAAATTGCGTTCATTTGTAAGGTTATTGACTTGCTTAAGGTTGGTGGAAAGGCTTGTATCATTACACCTGATGGTGTATTAGAAAATCCCTCTTACAAAAAATTGCGTAATGAAATTCTCGAAAAATGTGAAATTTACGCAATCGTTTCTTTGCCCAAGTTTGCATTTGCGCCTTACACAAAAGAAAAAACATATGCATTGTTTTTGAAAAAGCGTAGTAACAAGGTTACAAAGAAGCAAACTAAGCCTATATGGATGTACATCATCGATAACGACGGATTAGCAAATTCCGACAAGCGTTTCCCTACGAAATTAAGAAACAATCGAAATGGATGGATGCACGATGAAATTTCCGGTTGGGTTAGCACAGACGGAGTAGAAATGCCCGGAATATTAGAAAAGCGTTGGCTTACTTTTGATGACAGCGGATCTTCAACAAAATGGATTGACGAAAAAGGATTCGAACAAATCGCAAGAAAGGGCGGAAATATCCCAATAGACAAAATCACGAGCGACAATTACATTACGCTTCTTCCCGAATATTATTTGCGTCCTTACTCACCTCATTATATCAGCGAAGCGGATTTTAACAAAGAAATCTCATCATTGGATGCAGAAGTTAGGAGGTTTTTAGATGAACTTTCTTGATGTGTTTAATGAAATTCAAAAAGGCAATTATGCTCTTACAGATGAAGCAATATATGGATCATTGCAAAACAAAGATGAGTTGGTTCCTCTTTATGGTGGAAATAAAGACCATACTTCAACTGAAAGAAGAATATCTGTATCAGCAAAAACGAAAAAAGGTGAAACAATAACCGTTTTTTCTGGAGAAGGCATTATTATCAGCTTGGATGGTAGTGCAGGATGTATGACTTACAAAACTGGCGAAAGGTTTGCGCTTAATCATCATGCTGGATTTATTACAGTAAAGAAAGATGCTACCCAAAAAATTTGTCTACCATACTTTGCTTTGTTCTTTCAGAATTTCTACAAAAATCTTAGTGTAAGTGATGGTTCTAAGACTTTATCACTGGAGCAAGTTTATTCTGAGGAATTCGATTTACCCAGGTATGATGTACAATGCAACATTATGTCAACCATACAGAATATCAAAATTAAACTTGATGCTTTGACATCTATTAAGGAAAAATATCTTTCAGTTTTGTCTAAAGAGTTGATAGCGGAATATCAAGAATATCAAGGACGAGATGTTGAAATCACAAAGTGCATTGACTACATAAGCGGAACATCCAATCTAACGGAAGAAAAAAACTATCAACGTTTAAAATCAGACGGAGAACGATATTTGTTGCTTACAGGAGCGACCGCAAAAGAGAATTCCGTTGTAATGCTGGATGACGCAACTAAAGCACCACGATTTAACGATAAAGAAGGGTTGTTGGTTACAAGAAAAGGTAAGGCAGGAACGGTCAGATATTTACCTAAAGGTCGGTACACACTGAATGATGATGCATATATTTTATATGTAAAAAATGACTCACCATATGAAATCAATTTAAAGTGGTTGTCTATTCAATATAAAGCAGAATTTCTTCTATATTCATCCAGTTCAGACAATGGTACTTGGAATATGACAGGATTTTTTGAGCATACCAAAATCGATATTCCGTCGAAAAAGGAACAGGATGACATTGTAACAAACTATGAAAAGCTCGAAAAAAGAATTGAAATGATAATCGCTATTGAAAGGCATTATCAGAATCTACTTCAAAAAGAAATTGCTTAACTCAAGTAAATATAGTGAAGTTCAAATCCCGTAAGCACTTTAGCAAAAACATCTTTTTTATAGCCCTTACACAAAAAAATCCGCATTCGCAAGAATGCGGATTTTTTGTCGTTGTACGCATACAGAATAACGCTCCATTCCACGAAATGAACAAATCACCGCAAAATCTCCGCAAGTTCGCGATAATATAATTGACATTGTGGCAATTATATGTTAAAATAATATAATAACCAAAATGCTATGATCGGGGGTGAGAGTATGAGCGATAAGCCTAAAAACCTAAGTGACATTGACAATTTTTGGGACCTTGAGTCCCTTTTGCCGAAAAAACGTCCCGTTGTGCCAACCGCTCGCCGTTCAAACACCGACACAGTGGAATTGTCCGTAGGCTCCGATGATATCACCCCCGATAAAAGCTCGGCTATACCTCCAAAAAACGACTCGGAATATCACCGTGAGCACTCATCTGCCGATACCGCACGAAAGCTGAATGAGCTTTCCATGAAAACAAGAGCGCAGGAATACCGCTCGAAGCCTCTTGACCCATATCTCATATACGAGCCGAAAGGCGGACTTATACGACGCGTAGAAGTGTCGGCATGGAATTCGCGATTCAACTTTTACGAAAATTTCAGTACAGATGTAAAGCGTCTTTGGTCGCGCACATCCACCCCATGCGATCATGTTTCTTTCTTTTCATATGTTCCGCAGTATTCACAGCTTAAATACGCGCAGTTAAAATGGTATCTCTGGTGGCGTGACAATGTCCGCCGCGGCGTATATCTGAAAACCGATTTTTGCTATATACTTCTCTATATTTATGAAATAATAAACGCCCCCGATCTTATAACGCCCACCGACGGGCTTTCACTGCTCTGCGCCATATGGCTTAATTACCGCACCGAGCACCGCAGGCTTGACAGCTATATGTGCGATTGGCTGTGCGATTACTGCCTTGTCCATGCTCTTCCCTGTCCCACAAAAGAGCTTGAGCCTATCCTTGGTGATGTTGTGGCGGCAGCGAATTTCAAGGAATTTTACATTGACGAAGAAAACGGAAGCACTGCCGCAGGACTTCTTTCATATTCTTCAACATACGATTGGCGCAAAAGCCGATATGTTACAGCTGAAAATGTGGCTCTCTTTGCAAAGCATATAAAAGCCGCATTTGAGAAAGCGTACCGCGAAATACTGTCAGAAAAGGACAACACTCTTGCAAAAGAATTCCGTATGGAGCGCACCGCATACGACGGCGCACTGTGCGTATACAATATGAAGCGTTCAATCGCTGTGGAATATATATCATATACCCGCTCGCCGAAGTTCAGATTTGCTGTGACCGATATCATCAAATACAGCGAAAATCGCATACGAATGGCACTTGGAATCAAATCCAGGCTGAAAGTTGAATCGCTCACAGACAAGCTTAAGGCTTGCATTGACGAATACTTCGACAAATACCTGCCCGTACCGAAAAAGAAGCGTAATTCCGACAACGCCGAGGCTGATTCCATTAAAAATGCCTATGACAAGCTCTACGAGCCTGTCACCACATCGCTATCCCTCGAAAACGCCCTTGAAATAGAGAAAAAATCGTGGAACACCACCGATATACTCACCGCAGCCTTTGAGGAAGCGGACGAGGATGAAAAAATCACCGAAAACGTGCCCATACCAAGTGCGGCTGATGATGATTTCTCTTATTCACCCGACACCTCTCCCACATCTGCGGACGGCGAGGATGAGTTTGCGACGTTTATGGGTGCTGTTGACGAGCCGTCAAAAAAAGTGCTCTCTTTACTGTGTGACGGCAAGAGCAACGCTCTTAGCGATGTGTCTGCACAGCTTGGCATACTTCCGGATGCCCTCGCCGACAAGATAAACGAGCTCGCCTTTGATATTATAGGCGACAGCGTTATTGAATCTGACGGCGACGGGTACAGGCTTATTTCCGATTATGAAGGAGATATAAGAAAATGGCTGAAATAGCAAGAAAGATACCCAAAAGAATACTCACAGGTCTTCTGTCCTCAGTCGCCGCAGGAGTTGTCCCGCGTATGGGTGCTCCGTACATTGCAATCGGACGAAACGAGGAGATAGAGGCACTTCTTTCTGACCTTGAAGCTGTCAACGACGGCGGCGCATCCATGCGCTTTGTTATAGGAAAATACGGAAGCGGAAAGAGCTTCCTTATTCAGCTTGTTCGCGGATTTTCGCTGGAGCGCGGATTTATAACCGCCGATGCCGACCTCTCTCCCGAGAGGCGAATCTGCGGTGCTAAGGGAACGGGAGTTGCCACCTACCGCGAGCTTATACGGAATCTGGCATCAAAATCCTCGCCTGACGGCGGTGCGCTCATGCAGATAATCGGCAAATGGCTCTCCGATCTTCAGTCCTCAGTCGCCGCCGAGGGTCACGCCATCGGCTCGGACACCTTTATGCGTGAGCTTACCTCGCGTATATACTCACAGACCCGCGAGCTTGAAGCTCAGATCGGCGGCTTTGATTTTGCCACGGTTCTTACCACATATTATAAGGCATATATGGATGGAGACGAGGATAAAAAATCCGCCTGCATCCGTTGGCTCAGAGGCGAATATTCCACCAAAACCGAGGCAAGAAATGCCATGGGGATTTCCGTTGGCGGAATAATCGACGACGATAATTGGTACGAGTATATAAAACTGCTTGCGGTATTTTTCAGAAAGATAGGCTACCGCGGCTTTGTGGTTTTCATTGATGAGTGCGTAAATCTTTATAAGATAGCCAACCGCATTTCACGCGAGAATAACTATGAAAAGCTGTTGTCCATGTTTAATGATACCCTTCAAGGCAAAGCCGAGGGCTTGGCTCTCATCTTCGGCGGCACACCGCAGTTTCTTGAAGACACCAGACGCGGTCTCTTTTCCTACGAGGCTCTTCGAAGCAGGCTCTCCGACGGACAGTTTCAGAAGGACGGCTTCAAAAACCTTATCGGTCCTGTCATCCGTCTGCGCAGGCTTTCGGATGATGAGCTTTACGCTCTCGTCGCGCGTATAACAGGACTTCATGCCCAGAACTATTCATGGGAGCCGCGTGTTACAAACGAGGATATGCTGACATTTTTGAAGATATGTCTTGAACGTGCAGGCGCTGACACTATGATAACCCCGCGCGAAATAATCAGAGACTATATCACGGTTTTGAACATTCTTCTTCAGAATCCCGACACAACCTTTTTAGATGTAGTGGGAAGCGGCACAATTGCGCTGTCCCACGGCGAGGATGACGAGAACGACCTTATCGACACACAGGACAGACCGCAGATAATAACGGACTTCTCTGCGGCGGATATTGAACTGTAAGGCATGGAGACCGATATGACAGACAACGAAATTTTCTACCGATTTTCGCCGTTCATTCAGGATTTCATATACCGAAACGGATGGCAGGAGCTGAGAGCAGTTCAGCTTGCGGCGGCCAGGGTGCTGTTTGAAACGGACAAAAACCTGCTCATCACGTCCTCCACCGCCTCAGGTAAAACAGAAGCGGCATTCTTCCCTATAATTTCAGATATGTACGAAGCTCCGCCAAGCAGTATCGGTGCACTTTACATCGCACCTCTCAAAAGCCTTATAAACGACCAATTTTCACGCCTTGATGAGCTTCTCGATATGACCGGAATCCCCGTATTCCATTGGCACGGCGATGTGGCACAGTCACACAAGGCAAAGCTTCTAAAAAATCCGCAGGGAATCCTGCAGATAACACCCGAATCCCTTGAAAGTATGCTCATGAACCGCTCAAATGATATAGTGCGGCTTTTTGGCGATCTGCGGTATGTGGTAATTGACGAGATACACACCCTGACAGGCACGGACCGTGGAAATCAGATAATATGTCAGTTAGTGCGTATGGCGAGACTTATCGGACACACGCCGCGCCGCATAGGACTTTCCGCCACCGTGGGTGATGCATCCCTTGCCGCAGAATGGCTTGGGGGCGGCACGGATGTGGAAACTGTCGTACCTGAAATAATTGAGGGCAAGACAAAATGGCGGCTGGGCATGGAGCATTTCTTCATCCAGGGCGATAATCTCGACCAAAGCCGCGATACACCGTCGGTGGATTCGGACACATCTGTATCTGAAATGCCATCGCGCGGCAAAGTTGAAATAGACCCCGGATATGAGTATATTTACGACTGTGCAAAAAACAAAAAAGCAATAATTTTCTCAAACTCCCGTGAGGAGACGGAATATGTTACGGCAACCATGCGTCAAATCGCCGACAACCGCCATGAACGGGACAATTTCCTCATACACCACGGCAATCTTTCCGCTTCCATACGAGAGGAAGCCGAATCAAAGATGAAAAACAGCGAGGAAAAATGCGTTACCTGCGCTACGGTAACAATGGAGCTTGGCATTGATATCGGTAAGCTTGAGCGTATCATACAAAATGATGCTCCAAACTCCGTTTCAAGCTTTCTCCAACGTCTCGGTCGCTCAGGCAGACGTGACACACCGCCGGAAATGATGATGGTATTCCGTGAGGAGAATCCACTGCCAAATGCGCCTCTACCACAGCTCATCCCGTGGAGCTTTCTTCGGGCAATAGCCATAGTTCAGCTATATATTGAAGAAAAATTCATCGAACCTCCATACACAAAAAAACTGCCGTTCAGCCTTGCGTTTCAGCAGACGCTGTCGGTTCTTGCTTCTTCCGGTGAGCTTACACCCAAAAAACTTGCAGAGCGCATTCTCTCGCTTCCTGCCTTCAAGAATATAAGCAAAGACGACTACCGCACACTGCTTATGAGTATGCTTCAAAACGATTTTCTGGAGCTTACCGAGGAAAAGGGGCTTATAGTAGGTCTTAAAGGCGAGCGTCTTATAAACAGCTTTAAATTCTATGCCGTCTTCAAGGACAGCGAGGATTATACTGTGAGGTGCGAGTCAGATGAGATAGGAACTATCACAACTCCGCCGCCTGTGGGTGACAGATTTGCCCTTGCAGGCCGGGTGTGGGAGGTTGAGGAGCTTGATATTCCGAGAAAGCTCATTTATGTAAAAGCGGTAAAGGGCAAAATGGAGGTCTCCTGGCCGGGGGACTTTGGCGAGATACACACAAAGATACTTGAGCGTATGCGCCGCATACTCTTCGAGGACACCGTCTACCCGTATCTTAAGCCAAACGCCGTACACCGCCTTGAAATCGTGCGAAACCTCGCCCGAAACACGGGAATGCTCTCTCATTCTCTTGTTCCCCTTGGGGGATATACATGGTGTCTGTTCCCATGGCTCGGCACACGCTCTTTCAGAACGCTTCGCAAATTCATCATGCAGAATGCGGCACGCTTCAAGATAACAAACCTTGAGTTTGAGGGCTGCTATTTCATGATGTTCAAAATGGAATCCGGTAGTGACTACGGTCTTATAAAGGGACTTTGCGACATTATCGACCGCGAGGGAATCGACAAATCGAAGCTTGTAAACGCGAACGAAATGCCCGTATTTGAAAAATACGACGATTTCATTCCGGCAGAGCTGCTCCGGCGTCAGTACGCCGCAGACAAGCTCCGTTTGGATGAGATAAAGTTGCGGCTTCCGCAGATACTGTCGGAATATACAGATTAACCGCGCTTCAGCGTAATATCAAGTGCCAACGCACCACCCACCGCAAGCAGCAGTGACATAAGTATGTGCTCCATCTCGGAGCCAAGCATCCCATAGAGTCTGGCAGCATCGTATGTATCAAGGGATGCTCTGCAAAATGCCGTATACAGTGCCGTCGCCGCGATAGGGGCAAGCAAGCATATTAAAAGCCGCTGTGCCGTCGGCGTAAGGCGAAGTTTTGATTTGTTTCTTCGTTTTTTCACTTTTCCGTTTCCTTTCAGTTTTTTCTATATTTATTGTAACATAAATAAAAGAAAAAATCATCAATCGGATTATGGAAGCGCCGCCTTTAATCTCACACAATTGTGAAAACTAAACAATAACATTAAGGAGAATCGTTACGGAAAATTCACGAATCGGAGTATCAAGTGCCTGTTTCTATCCTGAGGAAACGCTTGACTCCATAAAAAAATGCATCTCCCTCGGTTTTCGGAATATTGAGATATTCATGAACAGCTTTTCGGAGCTTGAAACACCGTATCTTAAAAAAATTGCCGATGTGTGCGACGAAAACGGGGTTAAGATAACGTCAATCCACCCCTTTACATCAGGATTTGAATATATGTACTTTTTCTCGGCATACAAAAAGCGTGCCAGGGACTCCATAGATTATTTTTACAAAAAATACTTCGAAGCGGCAAGCTATCTCGGTGCGGACTATTTCGTTTTTCACGGCGATTCCCTGAAAGCACCCTTTTTCGGCATGGACAACTACTGTGAGGTGCTTTCAATGCTTATGGAAGCCGCAAAGGAGCAAGGTATAACGCTCATTCACGAAAATGTGTCTACCGCCAAAGCAGGAAACCCTGATTTTATGAAAGAGATACACGACAGATTCGGTGAGGGTAATATCAAATTTGTATTTGACTTAAAGCAGACTGTCCGTGCAGGGTATGACCCTCACAAAATGCTTGACGCCATGGGAAACGATATCGTTCATGTGCACATTAACGATTGGCTGGATGGCGAATGCCGCTTGCCATATATGGGCAGGCTTGATGTGGACGGTGTAATAGCACGACTTGAAAAATCGGGATACACCGGGAAGTATATTATAGAGGTGTACCGTCAAAACTTTATTGACCCTCATGAAATTACCGAATCCGGTTTGAAGCTCTCTAAAATAATAGGATAAATTTCCCTGTAATAAAAAGGCATTTTTACGTTTTAGTGAGAATGCCTTTTTTGCATTATGACCATAGTTATATGACATATTCAGCATAAATTTCGTCACCCCATTACATTCACCAAAAAACGTCCCAAATTATCGGTGAAATTACCAATTGACTTTTTTCGCGGGATGCTATATAATAGATACTGCACGGTCGACAATACTATATCTTGTGGTGTCCGATTTCTTAAGATACTATATTTTGTGGTGTTGCACCTTTTGCAGATTTTCGCCCAATCAACATATACGGGCAGTTAACATACATATTTTAACAAAGGAGACAGTCTATGATAACCAAAATAATCAAGCGTGACGGCCGTGAAGCACCGTTCAATATTGAGAAGATAGCACACGCCATATTTATGGCGGCAGAAGCTGTCGGCGGACATGACTACAACACTGCAATGGAGCTTGCTTACAAGGTAGCAGATCAGCTTGAAACCGAATATGGCAAGAACGGTCCTCCTACCGTTGAGCAGATACAGGATACCGTGGAAAAGGTGCTTGTAAACAACGGTCACGCACGTACCGCAAAGGAATACATCCTTTACCGTGCTCAGCGTACCCGTGTTCGCGAGATGAACACCAAGCTTATGAAGACCTACGAGGACCTCACCTTCAAGGCTGCAAAGGATTCCGACATAAAGCGTGAGAACGCAAATATCAACGGCGACACAGCTATGGGCACGATGCTCAAATACGGTTCCGAGGGCGCAAAGCAATTCTATGAGATGTACATTCTCGACCCTGTTCACGCAAAAGCGCACAACGAGGGCGATATACATATTCATGATATGGACTTCCTGACGCTGACCACCACCTGCTGTCAGATCGACATTCTGAAGCTCTTTGAAAAGGGATTCTCCACCGGCCACGGTTTTCTCCGTGCTCCCAACGATATTGCAAGCTATTCCGCCCTTGCCTGCATCGCCATTCAGTCAAACCAGAATGACCAGCACGGCGGTCAGTCTATTCCCAATTTCGAATACGGAATGGCTCCCGGTGTAAAGAAGACCTACAAAAAGCATTACAGAAAGAATCTTGCCAAGGCACTTGAGCTTCTCTGCAATATAGAGGATGCCGAGGATACAGCAAGAGCACTGCTTGAATCCCTCAAAAATGAAGCTACACTTGCTAACACCTCCGCATTTGTTGCAGAGATCACTGCCGCGCTCACCGAAAAATACGGTGAGGAGAAAGTGGCTCGCATAGTGGAATTCACACGCAAATATGCTCTTTCGGAGACAGAGCGCGCTACATATCAGGCAATGGAAGCTCTTATCCATAATCTTAACACCATGCACTCCCGTGCCGGTGCACAGATTCCGTTCAGCTCACTTAACTACGGTCTTGACACCTCTGCTGAGGGCAGACTCGTAATGAAATCTATCCTCCTTGCCACCGAAGCAGGACTTGGAAACGGCGAGACTCCCATATTCCCCATTCAGATACTCAAGGTCAAGGAAGGCATCAACTACAATCCCGGCGATCCCAACTACGACCTCTTCAAGCTTGCCTGCAAGGTTTCCGCAAAGCGTCTGTTCCCCAACTTCTCGTTCATCGACGCTCCCTACAACCTTCGCTACTATCAGCCCGGAAAGCCGGAAACCGAGGTTGCGTACATGGGATGCCGTACCCGCGTAATGGCAAACAATTACGATAAGAACAACGAAGTTGTAACCGGCAGAGGAAACCTCAGCTTTACTTCCGTAAACCTGCCTCGTATCGCTATCAACGCTAAGGGCAATATTGATTGGTTCTTTGACGAGCTTGACAGAAAGATAAACATTGTATTCGATCAGCTTCTCGACCGCTTCAAGATTCAGTCCGAGAAGACAGTCCGCAACTATCCGTTCCTTATGGGTCAGGGAATCTGGCTCGGCTCGGACAAGCTGGGAGTTGACGACAAGGTTGGCGAGGTGCTGAAGCACGGTACTCTTACAGTAGGCTTTATCGGTCTTGCAGAGTGCTTGAAAGCACTTACCGGCAAGCATCACGGTGAATCTGCCGATGCCCAGAATCTCGGTCTTGAAATCATCGGTTTCATGCGTAAGCGCGCCGACGAGGCAAGCAAGAAGTACGGTCTTAACATCACGGTTATCGGTACTCCTGCCGAGGGTCTCTCCGGAAGATTCGTCCGTATAGACAAGAAGAAATTCGGTGTTATCGAGGGCGTTACCGACCGCGATTACTACACCAACTCCTTCCACATTCCCGTACACTACCCTATCTCCGCAAACGAAAAAATCAAGCTTGAAGCTCCTTACCACGAGCTTACCAACGCAGGTCATATCACCTATGTTGAGCTTGACGGCGATCCCATGGAAAACCTTGATGCATTCGAGCAGGTTATCCGCTGCATGAAGGAATCCGGCGTAGGCTACGGCTCAATCAACCATCCTGTTGACCGCGACCCCGTATGCGGCTACACCGGTATCATCGGCAACGAATGTCCTCACTGCCACCGCACCGAGGATGACGGACAGGGTAAATTCGAGCGTATCCGCCGCATCACCGGATACCTTGTAGGTACTCTTGACAGCTTCAACGATGCAAAGCGTTCCGAGGTTGACGACAGAGTTAAGCACTCTGTACTCTCCTCCGAGGCTGACGATTTGTTCAACTGATTTACAAAAAAGTGCCCTCCGCAGGAGTTTTAAGCTCCCACGGAGGGTACTACTGTTTATGTATGGGGATAGTTATAATCCGGACGGTTAAATATCCGAACCGTGTCCACAGTAAAGCGAGTTTCCTATAACCGATTAGACATCGAAAATTACCGAACAGACAAAAAGCAGCATTTCTCCATGTTTATATGCTATAATGATATAAAAGCAGAATGGAGGATAAGTCTGATGCAGGATATTAAAATAACTAAGCTTACCAAACGGTATAAAAAGCTGACCGCTGTAGATAATCTTAATTTAGAAATTCGTCAGGGTGAGTTATTTTCGCTGCTTGGTGTCAACGGTGCAGGAAAAACAACAACAATAAAAATGCTGACCGGTCTAACTAAGCCCTCCGGCGGCGAGGCTATAGTCGGCGGTTACAGTATATCGAAGCAGTCAGACAAGATAAAGCAGATAATTGGCGTATCGCCCCAAGAAACCGCTGTTGCACCGAACCTTTCGGTGAAAGAAAACCTGGAGCTGATATGCGGTATCCACGGATTTTCCAAAGAAAAAACCGTGGCAAAGATAAATGAGCTTTCCGAGAGGTTTACTCTGGATACCGTTTTGCATAGAAAAGCCGGCAAGCTATCCGGCGGTTGGCAGAGACGTGTCAGCATTGCAATGGCACTGATCAGCGAGCCGAAAATTCTATTTCTTGATGAACCTACTCTTGGACTTGACGTCATTGCAAGACGTGATCTGTGGGAAACGATTCATTCTTTGAAAGGCAAAGTTACTATTGTCCTGACCACACACTATATGGAAGAAGCGGAGGCACTTTCCGATAGAATCGGTATTATGAAAAGCGGCAGGCTTCTTGCCGTAGGAACGGTGGAAGAACTTCGTGCAAAAGCCGGAACCAATGACTTTGAAAACGCTTTCATTTCTATTGTAAAGGAGGATGCGGTATGAGAATGATGACTTTTGCAAAAAGATGTGCAAAAGAGATTTTGCGTGATCCGCTCAATCTTGTTTTTGGTCTGGGTTTCCCTTTGGTCTTGTTGTTGCTCCTCAGTGCTATTCAGGCAAACATACCGGTAAGCCTGTTTGAAATCGACACTCTGACTCCGGGCATTACCGTATTCGGGCTTTCGTTTATCACCCTTTTTTCCGCAACCCTGATTGCCAAAGACCGTGAAAGTGCCTTCCTACAGAGGTTGTATACAACACCTCTCAGGGGACTTGACTTTATCATAGGATATATGCTTCCGCTTTTACCCATCGCTATCGGACAAATCATCATCTGCTATCTGTTTGCCATTCCTCTTGGACTGACTGTCAGCGTAAATATCATTTATGCAATCCTTGGAATCATCCCAATGGCGATCTTCAATATTGCTCTGGGACTTCTGAGCGGCAGTGTTCTTGGAGTAAAGCAGGTTGGCGGTATTTGCGGAGCGTTGCTTACCAATCTTTCCGCATGGTTTTCCGGTGTATGGTTTGATTTGAACCTTGTAGGTGGAACTTTCAAAAAAACAGCCCATGCGCTCCCATTTGTACACGCAGCAGAAATGGAAAAATCGTTATTTACCGGGGACTTTGAAGCTGCCGCCGCACATATTCCGCCGGTTATTCTGTACAGCTTATTTATAACTGCGGCGGCTGTGCTCTGCTTCCTCAGGCAAATGAAAAAACAGTAAGGATTTGAGGCAATGAAATACAAACTCATTATTGATAAAAATGCGGAAGAAGAAATAACCGTAGTCGCTCATGCACCGTCTTCCCTGACAGAGCAGATAGAAAATCTTGTATGCCGCTTTTCCGGTGCGGATTACATTATGGGGTACATGGATGATGAGATGCGAAAATTGGCATTTCAAGAAATCGAATGTATCACGATTATTGACAGAAAAGTGATTGCAATTGACATTGACGGCGCTCACTATCGCATAAAGGATAAGCTTCGTGATTTGGAAGATGTTCTTCCCTCCTATTTTATACGCATTAACAAGTCCTCCCTTGCCAATGAACACCGTATTCTGCGATTTGATGCGGCACTTGGCGGCGGTGTGGATGCTGTGTTCGGGTGTGGATATCGGGAATATGTTTCAAGACGATGCTTTGCGGAAATCAAGAGGAGGTATGAGGGCATATGAAAAAGATTGTTTTGGAATTTTTTCGCCGAGGGCTACTTGCCTGCGGTTTTGGACCCATTATTTTGGCGGTATTATATCTGATTTTACAGCATCGCGGTGATATGGAGACACTGACTGTAAATCAGGTCTGCCTTGGGATATTTTCATTAACCGCACTTGCATTTATTGCAGGCGGCATGAATGTCATCTATCAAATTGAACGGCTTCCCTTGATGGTAGCGATCCTGATTCACGGCGGCGTTTTATATATCAGCTATCTTGGTACTTATCTCATAAACAATTGGTTGGAATGGGGTACAACTCCCATTTTGGTTTTCTCATGTATTTTTGTTTTTGGGTATCTTGTAATTTGGGCGATTATTTATTCCATAATCAAGCAAAATACAGCAAAACTCAACGAAAAGCTGAAGCAAAAACAGCAAAATGCAGAAAACAAGTGAAAATTGACAGTATAAAGCTTCAAAAAGGATATTGCCCTCGTTCTGAAGCATAGCGAGGGCAATATTTGTGTTAATATGAGTATTTGTCTTAGTGACCCGTACGGGATATCGCCACGCGCAAGCCTCGCTTGCGCGGTAAATTGCATTTTGTTTCGGGTGAACTACACTGCGCCGGCAATTTACGGGGTTCACTTCCGCGCGCGCAGTAGCACAAAACAAAAAAACCATCCGCGAGGGATGGTTTTTTGCTTTGGTGACCCGTACGGGAATCGAACCCATGTTTCCGCCTTGAGAGGGCGGCGTCTTAGCCGCTTGACCAACAGGCCGTTCTTCAGAACACGAATATTATATCACATCGCGGACTGTTTGTCAATAGGTTTTTGAAATATTTTTGATTTTATTTTATAAGCTTGAAATTGCCGTAGTTGCGGCAATTACGAGGGGGAATGCCGAAGTTTATTCGAAAACTTGGACATTCCCCTCTCATGTACTTATTTATCTTGCTTTTGTAGCAATCTCGCAAAGAATTTTACCTATAAACTCGTCCTGACTCATAACGCCAAGATCGCCTTCCTTGCGAGAACGTACCGCAACTGTTCCGGCATTCTTTTCGTTATCGCCGATAACAAGCATATACGGAATCTTTTCAAGCTGAGCGGAACGGATCTTATATCCGATCTTTTCATTGCGCTCGTCAAGGAAAGTACGGATTCCGGCAGCCTCAAGCTTCGCATTGAGTGCTTCCGCATACTCATGCTGATCGAAGCCGATGGGAAGAATTGCGATCTGGGTGGGAGCAAGCCATGTGGGGAATGCGCCTGCGTATTTTTCGATAAGGAGCGCAAGTGTGCGCTCGTAGCATCCCACAGAGGTTCTGTGAATGATATAGGGACGGCGTTTCTGACCGTCAACGTCAATATATTCCATACCGAATCTTTCTGCAAGAAGCTGGTCGATCTGAATGGTGATAAGAGTATCTTCCTTACCATGAACATTCTTTATCTGAATGTCAAGCTTCGGACCGTAGAATGCCGCCTCACCGATACCGATGGCATAATTGATGCCAAGGTTATCGAGGATCTTCTTCATTGCGCCCTGAGCCTCTGCCCACTGCTCGTCAGTACCCTCATACTTGTCGCGGTTGTCCGGATCCCACTGAGAGAAGCGGTAGGAAACGTCCTCGCTGAGTCCGAGAGTATCGAGTGTATACTTGGCAAGCTCAACACAACCTCTGAATTCTTCTTCAAGCTGTTCGGGGCGGAGGATGAGATGTCCCTCGGAGATGGTGAACTGACGAACTCTGATAAGGCCGTGCATTTCGCCGCTGTCCTCGTTGCGGAACAGGGTGGATGTCTCACCAAGACGCATGGGAAGGTCGCGGTAAGAGCGCTGACGGTTTAAAAACACCTGATATTGGAACGGGCAGGTCATAGGACGGAGTGCGAACACTTCCTTGTCCTTTTCCTCGTCGCCAAGAACGAACATACCGTCCTTGTAGTGACCCCAGTGACCGGAAATCTTATAAAGGTCGGATTTTGCCATAAGAGGAGTCTTGGTAAGGAGATATCCGCGCTTCTGCTCCTCGTCCTCGATCCATCTTTGGAGAAGCTGAATAATACGTGCACCCTTGGGGAGCATGATGGGAAGTCCCTGACCGATAGAATCAACGGTGGTGAATATCTCAAGCTCACGTCCCAGCTTGTTGTGGTCGCGCTTCTTTGCTTCCTCGACCTGCGCAAGATGCTCTTTGAGCATATCCTTTGCGGGGAATGCAACACCGTAGATACGCTGGAGCTGTTTGTTTGCCTGATCGCCCTTCCAATATGCACCGGTGCACTGAATAAGCTTCAGAGCCTTAACTGCGCCTGTAGAGAAAATATGCGGACCTGCGCAGAGGTCGGTAAACTCACCCTGACGGTAGAAGGAGATTTCCTCACCCTCGGGAAGCTCTTCAATAAGCTGAACCTTGTATGGCTCGTCCTTCTCACTCATAAGCTTGATAGCCTCATCACGAGAGAGCGTAAAGCGCTCGATAAGGAGATTTTCCTTAACTATCTTCTGCATTTCAGCTTCGATATTCGAAAGAATATCAGGAGTAAAAGCAACCTCGCTGTCAATATCATAGTAGAAGCCTGTTTCGATAGCCGGACCGATGGTCAGCTTCGCCGCAGGATAAAGACGCTTTACAGCCTGCGCGAGAATATGGGACGCGGTGTGCCAGAAAACGTGCTTGCCCTCTGCATCGGCAAAAGTGAGAATCTTAACATCCGCATCCTCGGAAAGCTCATAGGAAAGTGCTGTAACATTTCCGTTTACAAGAGCCGCGAGAGATGATCTGTCGGTAAGCTCCTTGGATTTTGCCGCCTCGTATACCGTAATCGGCACATCGAATTCTACGGCTTCCATACCGTCAAATTTGATTTTGAACATAATAAAATACCATTCCTTTCATCTCCTCAGGGAAACAAAAACACCCCGAGGCATAATAATAAAATCATACCTTCGGGGTGAAGAAATACTTCACGGTTCCACCCGATCTTTTCACTCTGTACTGCGGCATTTACCGCTTTGGCGTATAACGGCGTCACCCGCCGCGCCATTTCCTGCGCGGAGCCTATAGCAGAAAGCATCTGCTAAACAGAAAGCATCTGCTGAACGGCGGTCTCATATCCGATGACACGTTAAGTCTCTCACAGCTATGAGACTCTCTCTGAAAACGCGCTTTGTCGGTTGAATCCATTCGGCTTTTACACACTACATTATACACCTGAGCAACCTGTTTGTCAAGTGTTTTTTCACATTATGTGCGCTCCCTCGCCAATTTTACAGGGAATACTTTGCCGCATATGCCTCGTAGCTCGCCTTGAACTCCGGACTGCCTGCCTTTATCTCGCGAAGAGACTCGTGAAGATTCATATTGCTGTTTCTTGCATCTATTATGCATCCTGCGACGTTTGAACAATGATCCGACGTTCTGCCGAGATTTGTAAGAAGATCCGCCCAGATAAATCCGGCTTCAACCGTGCAGTCGCCGCTTCTGAGTCTGATTATGTGACTGTCACGCAGCTTTTCCTTAAGACGGTCAATAACCTGCTCAAGCGGCTCAACATGATACGCCATATCAACGTCATTATTCTTAAATGAATCAAGTGTCATGTCAAGTATTTCGGAAAGTGCCGCAGACAGTATTCCAAGCTCTGCCTTTGCACTGTCGGAAAATTCGATGCCTTTTTCCCTCAGCTCTTCCACAGATTCAAGAATATTTACGCTGTGGTCGGAAATACGCTCAAAATCACCTATCACCTTAAGCAGCTTTGAGACCTCCGTGCTGTCCTCGTCACCTATCTGATGACTTGATATCTTTGTAAGATATGTTCCGAGTATATCTTCGTATCGGTCAGTCTCGTTTTCAAGCCGACGGATATTTTCCGCCGTCTCCGCACTGTACTCACCGATGAGAGTAAGGCTTGACTTAAAGCCGTCAACAGCCAAGTGCGCCATTTTGCAGGTAAGACTGCTGCTCTCTGCAAGTGCAACGGTAGGAGCCGCAAGAAGTCTTTCATCAAGTATAACAGTAGTTTCTTTCTCGCCATCCTCCGGAACAATTTTATAAGCGATTTTTTCAAGCACGGACGACATAGGAAGAAGCAAAGCCGTACACAGGATATTGAACACAGAATGTGCCACGGCAATACCGAGATAGTCGGCAGACATATCAAGTATGGCAGGACGGAAAACCGCGGATATTATACTGAAGACGGAAAGCCATATAACAGTGCCGATAACGTTAAATGACAGATGTATCACTGCCGCACGCTTCGCGTTTTTGTTGGCACCCACACAAGACAGAAGTGCGGTCACACAGGTACCTATGTTCTGACCCATTATAATCGGTACTGCCGCGGCGTAAGAAACCGCGCCCGTAGATGAAAGTGCCTGAAGAATACCCACAGAAGCAGAGCTTGACTGAATTATTCCCGTAAGCACTGCGCCCACAATGACACCGAGTATAGGGTTCTTAAAGAGGAGAAACATATTTTGGAACGCAGGCACATCCGCAAGTCCCGAAACAGCGGACGACATGGTATCCATACCGAACATAAGGGTTGCAAATCCAAGGAGTATTGTTCCGACATCCTTTTTCTTGCCGGATTTTGCAAACATAAGGAACGCCGTACCAATAAGGGCAAGTACAGGCGTAAAAGAGGTCGGCTTAAGAAGCTTTATAAAAATATTATCGCTTGAAATGCCTCCGAGACTCAGTATCCATGCGGTAATGGTAGTACCTATATTGGCACCCATAATAACGCCGATAGACTGCTTCAGAGTCATTATCTTAGAGTTTACAAAGCCTACCACCATTACGGTAGTAGCCGAAGAGCTTTGAATTACGGCTGTGACACCGAGACCTGTAAGAAAGCCTTTTATTTTACTGCCCGTCAGCTTTCCGAGCAGTGCTTTAAGTCCGTTTCCCGCACGGCGCTCAAGTCCCTCGCCCATAACATTCATGCCGAAGAGGAACAGACACAGTCCTCCAATAAGAGTAAGCACATCAAAAATCGTCATAAATTTTACCTATCCTTTACTTTATACTATGTACAGCTTGTGAAGCTCACCCATGTGAAGCTTACTTTGCATAGTATACCACCTAATGTTATATTTAAAGTCTATATAGAGTCAAAAGATGATAAATGTTAAGTAAAATTATGAAATTCAAGCAAATAATCGGGATTTTGCGGCCTAAAATTAAAAAATCGCTACTTTTTTCTAACAAATATTGCATTTGGGGTTGCTTTATTAACAATTTATAGTATATAATATATATGTATAAGTATCCTACTTTATCGGAGGACCAAATGAGCATACAAGATAACAGCAAAAAAGGCAAGCAGTCCGATGTGAATGAAATAGCGGCAGATCTTCGCGATATCATCACCGCACAGCGCGAATTTTTCGCTACGGGAAAGACCCGCGATATCAAATTCCGCCGTCAGCTGCTTATAAACCTTAAAATAATGATAAGAGACAACGAGGGGCTCATACTTGAAGCACTTCGGGCAGATCTCGGAAAATCCTACGGAGAAGCCTATCTTACAGAAATCGGCATGGTTGAGCAGGAGATAAATCACGCCATCCGCCATCTTCGTGCGTGGAGCGCACCCAGAAGTGTTCCAACACCCTTCTATATGTTCCCCTCCACCAGCTGCAAGATACCGCATCCTCGCGGACTTGTTATGATCTTCTCGCCGTGGAACTATCCCTTCCAGATGGCAATGATACCGCTGATATCATCAATTGCCGCAGGCAACTGCACCATCCTAAAGCTGTCGGAGCACGCTCCCAACACCAGCCGTCTGCTTTGCGACCTGATATTCAAATATTTCGACCGTGAATATATCGCGGCATATATGGACAGCTTTGAAGCCATAAAGGCTATCCGCCGCGAGCCCTTTGGTCTTGTATTCTATACAGGTGGCGCCGCGGTGGCACGCATCGTAATGAAAGCGGCAGCGGCTCAGCTTACACCCGTGGTGCTTGAGCTTGGCGGAAAAAGTCCGTGTATCGTTGACAAAACAGCAAACCTCCGTCTTGCGGCACGCCGCATTGTGTGCGGAAAGCTTATAAATGCAGGTCAAACCAACATTGCTCCCGACTATCTTTTCGTTGAAAGCTCTGTAAAAGACGAGCTGCTGGGCTATATAAAGGAATATCACAACAAATACTGCACTGACGAGCCATGCGAGAACAGTTATTATCCAAGAATCGTCAACCGTATGCATTTCGACCGTCTGCGCGGATACCTTGACGACGGCAAGGTCATCCTTGGCGGTGATACAAATGAGGCAACAGGTCGTATCGCACTTACTCTTATGGAAGAGATAGACAAGGACAGCAAACTGCTCTCCGAGGAGATTTTCGGTCCGATACTTCCCGTATTTGAATTCAGCGATATAAATGTAGTCATCAACACCATACGCAAGCACCCAAAACCGCTGGCACTGTATCTCTTTACAAGAAGCAGAGCCATGCAGAGAAACGTTATGACAAATCTCGATTACGGCTGCGGATGCGTCAACGACACACTTCTCCAGATGGCTAACCCCAACCTTCCCTTCGGCGGTGTCGGGGAGAGCGGGATGGGTCGCTATCACGGCAAGGCAGGTTTTGATACCTTCAGCACCATATCCTCGGTGCTCAAAGCCACAAGCCTTGACCTCAATCCTCTGCGTTACCCTCCCTTTGATGACAACTATTCGTTAATAAAAACCGTTCTGCGGTATTTCAGCTGATACGCAAAATTTACGTGTTTTTATTGCATTACAGCACTGTATGTGGTATAATTAGGACATATTCAATTTTGTACAAAGGAAAACGACTATGATAAATGTAGCAATTTTCGGATTTGGTGTTGTCGGAAGCGGCACCGCCGAGGTCCTCACGCAAAACGCCAAGCTTATTTCGGAACGTGTAGGTGACGACATCAACATAAAATATATCCTTGACCTGCGTGATTTTCCGGACAGCCCCTTTAAGGATAAAATCGTTCACGACGTGGATGTTATCTTAAACGACCCGGAGGTCAGCATATGCGCTGAGCTGATGGGAGGCTCTCATCCCGCATTTGAATTTTCAAGCGCGGCTATGAAAGCAGGAAAAAGCGTTGTCACCTCAAATAAAGAAGTTGTGGCAAACTTCGGTCCGGAGCTTTTGAAGATCGCATCCGAGAACAATGTGCGCTATCTTTTCGAGGCAAGTGTTGGCGGAGGCATTCCTGTTATTCATCCTATCGGCAACTGCCTCACCGCAAATGATATAACAGAGGTCAACGGTATCCTGAACGGCACTACCAACTATATCCTCACCCAGATGATAAACGAAAACAAGGACTTCGGTACTGCTCTGGCAGAAGCGCAGGAAAAGGGCTATGCCGAGCGCGATCCTTCGGCTGACGTTGACGGCATTGACACCTGCCGCAAAATATCCATTCTCTCTGCTATGGCTTTCGGCAAGCTTGTTCCACCGGATAAGGTGCAGACCGAGGGTATTCGAAATGTAACTCTCCGCGATGTAGCCAATGCGGCGAAATTCGGTGCGTCCATCAAGCTTATCGGAAAGGCAGTGCGCGTGGGCGACAAGATAAGTGCCTGTGTATCTCCTACTCTTGTGCGTCACTCAAATCCCCTTTCGGGCATCGGTGACGTATACAACGGTGTGCTTGTAAACGGCAACGCAATCGGCGACGTAATGTTCTACGGACGCGGTGCAGGCAAGCTTCCCACAGCAAGCGCGGTTGTTTCGGATATTATTGAAATTGCCACCTTCCTCACTCATCCGACACACAATGTACCTGTATGGGAGCGTCTGTCAGACGATGAAATACTTCCGGCAGACAAGCTTAAATCCCGGTGGTATCTGCGCTTTGACAAGAAGCCGAATCACTGCCTGTGTATGCTTGATGCAGAGGTTATCGAGGACAGCGAGGACTGCTACGCAGTGGTAACAGGCGAAGTCAGCCTCCTTGAGATTGGTGTGACACTCAGCGAGAAATTCACCGCAATGCGCGTACTCTAAGATTATAAAGATAAAAAAATTTGCACTTCATGTGAAGTGCAAATTTTTTGTTTTACTTGTTCTCTTTGTTAATAGCTTCCCAGATACCGTTAAGATATACAGCACCGAGAGCACGGTCGTAAAGACCGTAACCGGGCTTGCCTGTCTCGCCCCAGATCATGCGTCCGTGGTCGGGACGTATGTAGCCGTCGAAATCCACATCCCAAGCCGCCTTAAGTACGTCGTACATATCAAGAGAACCGTTCTCACTGAGATGACCTGTTTCGTTAAAGTCACGGGGACCGGTGATCTTGATATTGCGTGCGTGGAGGAAGTGAATGCGGCGCTTAGCTCCGAAATGGCGGATCATATCAACAACATTGTTTGCAGGATCTACGCCGAGAGAGCCGGTGCAAAGGGTAAGACCGTTGCACTCGCTGTCAACAAGGTTGCAGAAGCGCTCAAGATTCTTTGCGTTGGTGATAACTCTGGGCAGACCGAAAATACCCCACGGCGGATCGTCCGGATGGATAGCCATTTTGATTCCGCTCTCCTCACATACGGGAATAATTCCGTTAAGGAAGTAGCGCATATTCTCCCAAAGCTTCTCCTCGTCAACAGACTTGTACTCTGCAAGCAGTGCACGAAGACCGTCCTGAGTATAGCTCTCATCCCAGCCGGGGAGAGACAGCTTTTTGGTGTTGGGATCCATTGCCAGAACCTCCGCATCGCGGTAGATAAGGCAGGTGGAGCCGTCGGGATTCTTATGGGAAAGGTCAGAGCGAAGCCAGTCGAACACGGGCATAAAGTTATAGCAGATAACCTTAACGCCTGCATCTGCAAGCTTCTTGATATTGCGGCGATAAACCTCGATGTACTCGTCACGGGACGGTTTGCCGAGCTTGATATCCTCATGTACGGGAACACTCTCGACTACCTCAAATGCAAGGCCATGAGCATTTGCGGAGGATTTGATCTTGGCAATGCTCTCTGCACTCCACTCTTTTCCGGGGGGCACATCGTAAACAGCCGACACGATGCCGCTCATGCCCGGAATCTGTGAGATATACTCAAGACTTATGGGATCGCCGTCACCGTAATGTCGGAATGTCATTTTCATTTCCTTCATGGTAAAACCTCCTTCTATAGATGGTACTATAATCATACTATAGAAATCGGAATTTGTCAAGAAAAAATCCACCCTTTATATGGATGTAATATTAGATTTTTAATCAAGTGATAACAGGATGGCTCCGCAGATATGCTATCAACTGCTTTTTTACCTTGTCATAAATCAGAGACAAAACGCAAAAACTATGTCAGGAGAACAAATAACCGCAGCGGCTCAAATCATCATTCTACAGAATTATGCAGATAAGTCCGCCGCTTCCCTCGTTGATAATACGCCCCAAGGTCTCCGAAAGCTTTGCGCGCGCGTCCTCAGGCATATGTCCAAGCTTTGTATGAAGGCCCTCGTTCACAAGCTGGTACAGAGTTTTGCCGAACATATTGGATTCCCATATCTTTCTTGGGTCCTCCTCAAACTCCTTCAGCATAAACTTTACAAGCTCCTCGGACTGCTGTTCCGTGCCAACCACGGGATTTATCTCGGTTTCGATATTCGCCTTTATCATATGAACACTGGGTGCTGACGCCCGAAGCCGCACGCCGTAGCTTCCCGACTGCTTAACGATTTCAGGCTCTTCAAGCCGCAGATCACCGATCTCCGGCATAACTATTCCATATCCCTTTTCGTTTACATCCGCAAGTGCCTGTGACACCCTGTCGTACTTCTCTTTCATCACGGAAAGCTCACGAAGAAGCGTTATAAGCTTCTCTTCGCTTGAAATATCGAATCCGCACATCTCACTGATAATTTTGTAATACAGCCCGTCGGCAACCTCAAGCGATAGCTCCGCCGTTCCCTTTCCGAGATCGATCTTATCCGCCCGTATGCATTTAACATATTCGTTCTCACAAGGCTCGGAAAATACGTCATTTATCTCGCCTATCTTGAAAATACGGGCGGCACGTTCCATAACAAACTCATCAAGGGCGATACGCAGAGGATGAGTGCTCTCCAGCGCATTCGTCCATTCGGGAAGCTTTACCTTCACCTCACAGACAGGGAATTCCATGAGTATCAGCTCAAGAATATGACGTATGTCGTCACCGTCAAGGCGCAGACAGTTTACAAGCGCAACGGGTGCCCCATACTTTTCTTCAAGCTCATAAGCAAGCTTAATAGAGCCGTCGCTCTCAGGTGCGGCGGAGTTCAGAATAATGGCAAAGGGTTTCCCTGCCTCGCGAAGCTCCTTGACTACACGCTCCTCTGCCGCAACGTAATTCTCGCGCGGGATCTCGCCGATAGTGCCGTCGGTTGTAACCAACATACCGACAGTGGAATGCTCGCTTATTACCTTGCGTGTACCGTATTCAGCCGCCTCAACGAACGGCATCGGTTCAGCCTGCCAGGGTGTGTGCACCATACGGGCATGACCGTCCTCGATATGCCCCATGGCGTCCGGAACTATGTACCCCACGCAGTCCACCATTTTGACTTTCATCACCGCATTGTCCGACAGTGTTATTTCCACCGCTTCATCGGGAACAAATTTCGGCTCAGTGGTCATTACGGTCTTACCTGCGGCGCTCTGCGGCATTTCGTCTCTGGCACGCTCGCGCTCATGCTCGTCTGCAATTGCAGGTATCACCATTGCCTCCATAAACCGCTTGATAAATGTGGATTTGCCTGTGCGAACAGGTCCGATGACCCCCAGATAAAATGTATTGGCGCACCGCTCGGCAATATCTCTGTAAATTGATGTATCTGCCATGATCTTATCCTCCTTATGATAATTCCTGACATATTTATATTACATCAAGTACAAAAATATGCAGATATGAGTATTTTCCTACCAAAAAATCGGCTTCCGAGGTTATATCGAAAGCCGACAGCACTATACTTTTTGTGGGTAAGACGTTTTCTTAGCACAAAGTAATTTTCTAAGATACTTACAGAGATATGAGGCAGGTATGCCCAAAAGATACCAGAATCCCGAATACAAAATGCAAACTTGACCAAACAAATTCATGAATTGATTTGAATAATCCCAAACCTTCCATCCGAGAAGTATATTAACCACAAATCCAACCGATAGCTCCGCAAGCGTTATAATAAGGCTGTCTGCAAGACAGCGCTTCCACATGGGGGCTTTATTATGCCGCGCTTCATTCATATAAATGAACGCAAGACACATTCCGCCCGTCAGCGCCATAGTCCAATGTGAATGCCCTCTCCACAACACCTCAATAAGCGTATATCCAACGCCTCCCACCGAATAGACTACAGCATATTCTCCGATTTTTCCCATTATTCTCTCCGCCAGCTTTAATATTTTCTGAAAATATAATTAACCGATGAAGATAATTTTATACACAAAAAAGCATATCCCCTTTGATTTTACGTCTTTTAGGGGATATGCTTTTCTTGTAATGCAGATTACATTCTTATATGCTTAAACTCACCTATATCACGCATGAGAGACGCCTCTCTGTTATTTGCGGTAAATATAAGACTTTGGGATTTACCGGCAGCAATAAGACGAAGAAGCTTTTTAAGACGCTCATCATCCTGACGTATAAACGACTCGTCGTATATTACGGGCGGCTCTGTCTTGCTGTACAGGAGTGATATAAGCGACAGGCGCAGTGAAAGATACGCCGCATCCTGTGTGCCTGCGCTGAGAACACCAAGAGCCCGCTGTCCGCTCTCGGTCTCCGCAGACATGGAAAGGTCTGCTCCAACTCCGAGATTATTATATTTCCCTCCCGTAATTGCCGCCATATTCCGCGCCGCTTCGGATGCAAGTCTCGGTGCTATGCTGAGACGGAGCGACTCGCCTGCCTCGCTCAGCTTTTCATTGGCAAGCTTATACGCCGCGTGCTTTTTCTGAAGCTCTGCACGGCGAGCCTTCATTGATGACAGCCTGTCCGCTATAAGCTTAGGGTCATCGGCGATAGGATACAATCCGGCAAGCTCCTTTTCAAGCTCTATGCAGTGCTTTTCAAGTGAAGCCGCCATTTTCGCCGCAAATTCCGCTTCCCGACGCATAGAAGAAAGCTCAGATGCATCCACATCCGATATGTCAACACCACTGTCAACCATCGCACGAAGCTCTTCTTCGCTGTAAGGCTTAAGCTGAGCATCTATTTGTGAAAGCAAGGAAATATGCTTGTCATACTCGGCTTTAACTCCGCTTGATTCCTGTGCTTTTCTCTTTTGCTGTTCATGTTTCTCCGAAAGCTCATCCGGAGCACAGCCGTATTCCTGTCTTATTTCATCGCAAAGCTCATTGTATCGGCGTTTAGCATCAATAACGGCAAGATTTGTGAATTTGGCGGTCTCCTGCGCACTCCTGTATTCCGCCGCTTCTGCTTCAAGAGTGTCAAGGTCATAGTAAAGCTCAACATCGGAAGCCTGTCCGCGAAAACGCGCCCCGATGGCAAGGAGTATAACGCCAACAATGCTAAGTCCGCCGCCTGCCGCCGCAAAAAGTACATTTATTGCCGCCTCGTTAAGTATTGGCATGATACCGAACAAAACAAGGGCAATGCCGGCAAGCAGAGCGATTACTCCTGCCGCAGTGCATCCTTTCGCTTTTGCAAAAAGCCGCTTTTTCTTAGTTTCAACAGCATCCTTTCCGCCCATTTTCAAAAATTCCTCAAGCTCGCGGCTCACACGATACTGCTGACATTCCTCCTCACGCAAAATCGTCTCATCAAGCTCTTTTTTGAGGACTACGAGCCTGCTGCAATATTTATCCATACGGGATGCCGCGGCACTTTCTCTGTCGTTGTCGGTCCGAAGCCGCTCACCAAGCACGGAAATTCTTGATTCTATCAGCCGCCTACGCTCAAAAAGCTCAATAAGCGCATTAGCCTCAAACTGCTGTATCTTCGCACCGATTCCGTCGGCTTTTTGCGCGGCACTGTTTAATTTCTCCCGTGAGTCGTCAAGCTGTGCCTCTTTTGAAAGAATATCCTCATGGATACGCAGTGCCTCCGCAAGCTTTACCTCAAGAAGCGCACATTCATTGTCGATTTCATAAAGTCTGCCGCCCTTTTCGTTTTTGTGAAGCAGTGCGGCGCGCGCCGCATCAAGCTTGGCAATGGCACGCTGGGTGTTTACGTTTTCGTCCCCCGAAAACAGTATATTCTCGATTCCCTCGCTGAGCTTAGTCCCCCCTGCGGTTGTACCGCCAAGCTGGGACACAAAAGCGGTTGATACGAACATTTCGGCATCTACTCCGAAAAACAGCTCACCCGGCGTTTTTTCGTCAAGAGCGTGTCTTATGGGCATATTGTTTTCGCCGTCAACAAGCTGTACAGCCTCGCGGTTTCCCACTACAGCACGCTCTATACGGTATCTGTGAGAATCCACGGACACAGTGAGGCTTCCTGCCGCACCGCCTGTTTTCCAGGACATGATCTGCTCACGCTCACGGGAAGATACTCCGTAAAATATAAACTTAATGAAAGCCGCAAGGGTGGATTTGCCGCTTTCGTTTGCACCCTCTAAAATGTTCATTCCCGGTGTAAGCTCCAGATCAAAATCCGAGAGCTTACCGAATGTATCTATATGTATTTTCTCAATAAACATCTCGCACCTCAGATCTCCTCTCCGAGAAGTGCCGCAAGTCCGCACCGCAGTGCCATTGCGGCAGTATCACGCGTCTCGGCATCGTCACAAAGCAGCATGGGTTCAAGGCTTCGGTAAAATTCCCCGCGCAGAGTGGGGTCGAAGCGAAGCTTTTCGCAGTCAAGAAGCGGCATTGTAGCATCAATCACCTCAAGCATAAACAGCCTTGAAAACTGCTCGGAAAGAAAGCTTGCCGACAGCTTGAAATCCCCCGACACATCGCCCGTCAGTCTTATGCGAAGTGCGGTATCTTCGCCAAAATGTCTCTCTGCGATAAACGCCTCAAGGCGGTCTGCCACATCGGCATTTGATCTTGCACCGCTGATATCAAGTGTCTCACTTATATAAATTCGCTTGCAGAACCGTACAAATTTAGCGGCAAACTGAAGCATCACATCCTTGTCGGCAACAGCAAGCACCGCTCCTTTTTCCCCACATTCATCAAAGCCGCGCCCCTCAAGACATCCGCTGTATGCTATGTGACAGCCTCCAATCTGCTTCACTCCGCTGTGAGCATGAACGTGACCGAGAGCCGCATAGTCAAAGCCGCAGTCAGCAAGCAGTACCGACGGTATGGGACAGTATTTTGAGTCACCCGAATCAAGATCACCGTGTGCACAGAGCAGATTTATTCTGTTAGGATTCTCCACCGAAAATCCCTCAAGGGGACAGCTCTCCATATGCTCAGAAGTAAACGCCCAGCCGTATACAGTGGTGTTCTTTTCCGGAAAATCAAAGCAGGAAAGTTCCGGCGAATCAAAAATATACACATTATCAGGAAAATCCACACGCCGATAGTAGCTCGACGGGGTATACGGATCGTGGTTGCCGGGAGCTATTATTATTTTGCAGTCTGGTATGGCGGCAAATTCGCGGCATATGAGAGACAGAGTATCGCGCGAAGCAAAAGCTCCGTCAAAGAAATCTCCCGATATCAGCAAAAAATCCGCTTTATTCATTTTAGCCGACAGGGTGAGCGACGTAAATGCGGCGCGCATATCGCTGTGGCGCAGCTCTGCCTTTTCAAAATCAAGAGTTGACAGCGGACTGTCAAGATGCAGGTCAGCGCAGTGTAAAATCTTTATCATTATACGACTCCAATTTTAAGTAGTACTTATATTATACACCATTTTGACACCGATTGCAAGGCATGGTTGGAAAAATCCGAAATGGCAAAAAACGGAGCCGAGACAGCTCCGTTTTAATTATTATCTGCTATACCTGAATTTTCGCCATGCGCCGATAATACATATGCATACAACCGCACCTGCAGCCGCAATAAGCAGCCAGGATAAAACGGTGAAGCTCCATCCGTATTCCTCGGATATAACAGCTACAAGATACGTAGAAATTGCGCTTCCCACATATGTAAACGCGTTCACAATACCCGAAACCGTGGAGATCTTTCCGTACCTGTCAAAATATCTCGGTACACGGGAAATAAGCATAAGATTGATTCCGTGCATACATCCGGTAATGACCGCCATAAGAAGCACGGATATAATGGGATTTACGTTAAGAATGAGTGTTAAAAGCCCTGCCGATACAGCGGCACTCGCAAAAAACACCGCAGACGTCACAAGCTCGTTTCCGATCCTCTTTTCAAGTCTTGCCGACACATTATAGCTTATCATGGAGAATACGGGAAGAGCTATGCCGGTCAGTATAGATACAGACGACGGCAGATTAAAGGTATCCGAAACAAGGGTAGGAAGCCACGTGGTAACACCGTCTCTGAGTATTCCCTGAAGAACTATGGCAAGTGCTATTGGGAAAAGCAGAAGTACCACAGCCGCACCGACAGTCGCCTTTTTGGTAGGCGCCGCATCTTCTGTGATCTTTGCCGGTTCATCATCTTTATCCAGATCCTTTTTCGGAGCAAAAATCTGCCACACCACTGCCATTGTGAGAGCGATAGCAGCACTAATTATAAAAAGCGAGCGCCAATCAAAGAGAGCTGTGCAAAGGGATGCCAAAAGGTATATTACAATTGTGGCAATGGACGCTGCCGCAGATACCCATATGCAGGCGCGGTTGTAATTCTCCTCACTTAAATTGTCCGCCATCATGCGTACCATTGGCGGCCAGAACATCGCTTGGGCAAAGCCGTTTACTCCCCAAAGCACCATCATAGGAACTGCGCTCGTGAGCGACGGCATAAGAAGATTGCACACTGCTGTTACAGACAAACCTATAACAATAAGCAGACGAGGTCTCACGCGATCACCGATAAATCCGCTTATAAGCTGTCCCACACCGTAAGTAAAAAACGCCGCCGTACTTACAAGGCCTGCCGCCTTTTGTGATATGCCGGTATCCGACACGATATCGACCAGCACTGCACCGTAATTTATTCTTGTTATGTAGCTTGTAAAATAAACAGCCGAGCACAAAAGCATAAAAAATGCCGCCATGCGCTCAGCATTGCTCTTTTTAATCTTTTCCACCGTTTTACTCCCCTCATTATGCGGATATGAAGCCCACATTAGGCATTAAAAAAACGCACCGTAATTTTCCGTGCATATTATACCATGAAGCAAAAATGCTTGCTTGCAAGGGCATTTTTGCGAAGCCGTCAATTGCGCAGCCGCGCCATAGCGCGGAGCGGCGAAGCCGTGGAAGCCTGTGAAGCGGGATTCCCTGCGCATATTATACCATGTCTTGACATGTGTGTCAACTTTTTTCTTCTAAATGTGATTTTTATCCGTTTTTTTCACATATTGAGCGTTTTCCTGTATTACACCCCGTTTTTGTGTATCAAAACACTTGATTTATTAACAAAAACGCGCTATAATATATAGTGATAAATTGTTTTTATCAGCACTCTGAGAATACACTTTATTTCACAGGAGAGATTTTGAAAATGAAAAAGATAACAAAAGCCGTAATTCCTGCTGCGGGTCTTGGCACCCGTATGCTGCCAATATCAAAGTCTGTTCCCAAGGAAATGCTTCCTATCGTTGACCGTCCCGCAATTTCATTCCTCGTTGAGGAAGCCGCCGCGGCAGGCGTCACAGATGTTCTCATCATAACAGGCAGAGGCAAGGATACCATCGAAAACTACTTTGACTTTAACGTTGAATATGAGAAAAAGCTTACCGAATCGGGCAAGTATGCCGAGATAGAGGAAATGCGCCGCATCTGTTCCATGGCAAACGTGTATTTTCTTCGTCAGAAAGAGACAAAGGGTCTCGGTCATGCGGTACTCACCGCTAAGAACTTCATAGCAGATGAACCGTTCTACATACTCTACGGCGACGATGTTATTCTCTCCGAAACTCCTGTATGCACACAGCTTGCAAAGGCATATGAAAAATATGGCAAGCCTTGCTGCGGAGTAAAGCCGGTTCCGTGGGAGCTTGTTTACAAATACTGCTCTCTTAAAGCCGAATCTAACGGCGACAATACCTATCACGTTACAGACATGATAGAAAAGCCCAAGCCGGAACAGGCTTACTCCAATCTTTCTATTCTCGGAAGAGTTCTGCTTACCTCCGATATATTCGATATACTCGAAAAAACAGAGCCGGGAGCAGGCGGCGAGATTCAGCTTACAGATGCTATGCGTGTGCTTGCCACGAACGGAGGCATGACCGCGGTTGATTTTGAGGGCGAGCGCTTTGATTTTGGCTCCAAGCTTGGTTTCCTTACCGCAAATGTCAAATCTGCCGTTAATCACCCTGAAATAGGCGAGGATTTCAAAAAATTCCTGATTGAATTTGCCGATTCCATTAAATAAAAGGAGATTACTATGGAAAGAGTTTCAAAAGAAAACTACTACCTTGATATCGCGCAGACCGTGGCAGAGCGCGCCACCTGCCTCAGAAAAAAATACGGTGCGATCATCGTAAAAAACGATACCATCGTTTCCACCGGCTATAACGGTGCCCCCAGAGCCAGAAAAAACTGCACCGACCTCGGTTTCTGTATGCGTGACAAGCTGAACATTCCGCGCGGTGAGCGTTATGAGCTGTGCCGCTCCGTTCATGCGGAGGCAAACGCAATAATCGCCGCTTCCCGAGATCAGATGCTTGGGGCTACGCTCTATATGGCGTGCATCGACGGAAAAACAGGCGAGCTTGTGGGAGATACCTGCTCCTGCATGATGTGCAAGCGTCTTGTTATAAATGCGGGAATTGAAAAGGTTATTATCCGTACAACTCCCGATACATACAACTGTATTGATGTGAAAAGCTGGATCGACGATGACGACAGCCTTTCCGGAAAGTTCGGATATTAAGATGAAAAAACAGCGCATATCACTTATCCTGTCGTCGCTCATAGCAGTCGCCCTCTTTCTCGTATCTTGCAGGGACAGCGGTCCGCTGACGCTCACATATGATAAAGGTAATCTTACAGACCAAAGAAGCGGTATCACATATATGATCACCCCTATGTGCTTTGAGCCTATCGCAACCGAGCTTGAACCGTATGCGGTATGTACCGAGCCGGAGTTGGAGCTTTTCGGTATAGTTGGATGTGACCCCTCTGAGTGGCTCAGCGAAAAATTCGAGGGGATCGGTTATGTGTACTTTGCAGGCGAGGAGGACGAGCTTCCCTCTATAGATGAATTTGATGCCAACCTTATTGTCATATGCGTAGAGCAGACGATAACCACCGGAATCGGCACCGTTTCCGACAAAGGTGACATCGAAAATATTGTAGATGCCTTTATAAACGGTGAGCGCACCACCATCATCCCGGAGGGAGACTTCTATAAGCTCAAATTTGCTTCGGATAAATATCCGGGTATCTATTACAATCTTTTGTACATTGAGGCGGATAACGGAGAGAATTACATCTACGACCGCTCCACAAAAACCTGCTCCGCGGTGGGAGATGTAATGTACGACTATCTGCCAAGGTGACACACACTATGACTGAAATTACCGTAAGGTCGGCTTCCGTGTCGGACATTCCCCAGCTATGCGCTATTGAGAATGAATGCTTCTCTACTCCATGGAGCGCAAAAAGCTTTGAGGATTTCCTTTCAAATGGCTGTTCACACTGCCTTGTTGCGCTCATAGATAACGAAATATGCGGATACGCCGGAATGAATCTGATACTCGGCGAGGGTGAGATCACCAATATCGCCGTTCTGCAAAAATTCAGACGCCAAGGTGCCGCCGCCGCACTGCTAAATAAGCTCTGCGAAACGGAGTCTTTAGAAAAGCTTATGCTTGATGTGCGTGTTTCAAACACAGCGGCACGGGCACTTTATGAAAAACACGGATTCTCTGTTGACGGAATCCGAAAGGGTTTCTACTCAAAGCCACGGGAGGATGCCGTTCTTATGAGCCGCATAATTCACCGTAATACAAAAAAGGATCAAAACCATGCTGATACTTGCAATTGAAAGCTCCTGCGATGAAACCTCTGCCGCCGTTTGCGAATTTGACGGCGACACAAGTGTAATTCGCTCGAATATTATCGCATCTCAGATAGAAACACACAAGCTTTACGGCGGAGTCGTACCCGAAATTGCAAGCCGTGCACACTGCGATGCCATATCTTCCATAACCTACGAGGCACTTGAGCGTGCCGGTGTAACGCTTGACGATATAGATGCTGTTGCTGTCACATCAAACCCCGGACTTATCGGTGCACTGCTTGTTGGCGTAAATTTCGCAAAAGCACTGGCTTTCGCAAACGGCAAGCCTCTGATCCCCGTAAATCACATCCGCGGTCATATTGCCGCAAACTACTTTGTCCATCCATCACTTAAACCGCCGTTTTTGGCGTTGGTGGCATCCGGCGGTCATACATCGCTTATAAAAGTCACGGACTATACTGAATTTGAGACCGTAGGCAGGACAAGGGATGATGCCATCGGCGAAGCCTTTGATAAAGTGGGGCGTGTTATGGGTCTGCCTTATCCCGGAGGCGCAGAGATGGACAGGCTTGCCTCTATCGGAAACAGCGATGCCGTAAAATTCCCCTCTGCCGCAGTTATCGGCGATAATTTAGACTTCTCTTTCAGCGGACTTAAAACCGCTGTTATAAACCACTTGCACAATGCCGAGCAAAAGGGCGAGGCATATGTAAAAGAGGACATTGCCGCCTCATTTACAAAGGCAGTAACGTCATCAGTCGTGAAAAAGCTCACTATGGCGGTTGAAGCCACAGGGCTCTCCGACATTGTTATCGCCGGAGGAGTTGCGGCGAATTCCCATCTTCGCACGGCACTTGAAGCTCTTGCCGAAAAACGGAAGCTTAAACTGTACCTGCCACCACGCTCACTCTGCGGTGATAATGCGGCAATGATTGGGGCGCAGGGGTACTTTGAGTACCTTGCAGGTGTGCGTGCCGACACCTCGCTTAATGCAAAAGCCACGGGAAAATAATTGCCGGCTTCTCATTTTCGTTTTCCACAGCCTGTGGAAAGGTGAGTGGAAACTCACGTTCTATCCCGTAAAATCCCCTGTTTTTTTCTAAAAACGACACTGTTTTAAAAAAAATCAGGCATATGCCTGTTGATAACCCTGTTGATAATGTGGGACTTCCCACCAATCATAAATACCTATTCTATGAAACGGAGTAACAAAAAATGAACAATTATGACGCAAACATCAAATCTGCTGTTGAAAAATTCGAGGCAGTTCTTCGCTCTCAGCTTGAGCGCGTTGAAAAGATAAACGCCGCAAAGGATTTCGTAGATTACACCGCGCTCCCCGTACTTACCATCGGCATCTGCGGCGGTGACGGTATCGGTCCGATTATTACAAAAGCCGCACAGGATGTACTTGAATTTCTCCTCGCCGACGAAGTTAAGGCAGGCAAGGTAGTATTCAAGGTTATTGACGGTCTTACCATCGAAAACCGTGCCGCTTGCATGAAAGCTATCCCCGATGATGTTATGGAAGAGCTTTACAAGTGTGACGTTATACTTAAGGGTCCTACCACTACCCCCCGTGCAGGCGATCCCTGGCCCAATATTGAATCTGCCAATGTTGCTATGCGCAAGAATCTGGACCTTTTTGCAAATGTACGCCCTGTTAAGGTTCCCGATAAGGGCATTGACTGGACCTTCTTCCGCGAGAACACCGAGGGAAGCTATGCTGTAGGCTCGCAGGGTGTAAACGTTACCGATGACCTTGCTGTGGACTTCTGCGTAACCACCACCGAGGGTACAAACCGTATCGCACGTCTCGCATTTGAATATGCACGCAAGAACAAGAAGGATCGCGTATCCATCGTTACCAAAGCAAACATTATCAAGACCACAGACGGCAAGTTCCTCCGTATTTGCGAGGAGATCGCCAAGGAGTACCCTGAAATCAACACCGACGAGTGGTTCATCGACATTATGACCGCAAAGCTGGTTGATGAAAAGCGCCGCACAGATTTCAAGGTATTCGTGCTTCCTAACCTTTACGGCGATATCATCACCGACGAGGCGGCTGAATTCCAGGGCGGCGTAGGCACCGCAGGCTCCGCTAACATCGGTAAGAAGTACGCTATGTTCGAGGCTATTCACGGCTCTGCGCCCAGGATGATAAAGGAAGGCCGCGGCAAGTACGCCGATCCTTGCTCCATGCTTCGTGCGGCAGTTCTCCTGCTCTCCCACATCGGTCGCCAGGATGAGGCTGACAAGCTTGAAAAGGCACTTGACTACTGTATGTTCGAGGACAAGAAGTATGTGGTAACAGGTCGCGACACAGGTGCTACCTGCGACGAATTTGCCGCATATGTAATGGACACCGTTAAGAGTCTTTAAGAAATATAATCCGCAAACGGTGTAATCACACCGTTTGCGTCTCCCCGAAAGAACTATGAAAGGAATACATTTATGAATTCGGAAAATCGTGACAAACTCCGTGATGAAGCTTCGTCCGACGAGAACAAAAGCTATGTCTCGCCTGCAGTTATCAAGCGGCTTCCGCGATATTACCGCTATCTTCGTGAGCTTTTGCAAAATGACATACTCCGTATCTCATCCGGTGAGCTGTCAAAGCTTATGCACGTCACAGCCTCCCAGATACGCCAGGACCTGAACTGCTTCGGCGGCTTCGGACAGCAGGGATACGGCTACAACGTTAAATATCTCTACGGCAAAATCGGCGAGATTCTTGGCGTCTCTCACAATTTTAGTGCAGTTATTATCGGTTCGGGCAACCTCGGAAGAGCACTTGCCGCAAGCCCCATATTCGAGCGCCGCGGAATAAGACTCACAGCCTTATTTGACAATTCTCCCGATGTAATCGGAAAAGAAATTTCCGGTTATACCGTAAAATCCATGGATGAGCTTGAAGAATACTGCAAAAATAACACCGTGAATATCGCTGTGCTTACCCTTCCCAAAACCGTTGTTCGCGAAACCGCCGAACAGCTTGCAGATATGGGCATAAAGGGCCTTTGGAACTTCGCAAGCACTGAAATCGACCTCACACACAAGGGTGTAGTGACACAAAATGTACATATGGGCGACTCTCTTATGACGCTCTGCTATGAGCTTACCAAATAAATCCTCGGAGGGAAATATGAGCGCAAAAAAACTGAAAATCAAATACGGAGACAGTGTTTTTGCGCTTCCACGCGAGAATGTTATGCTGTCTCTCCAATCCGCACGGGAATTTGAGCTTAAGGTACTGCTTATTGCGGCAGCCGACGACTCTCTGCGCGCCGATTACGACAGTGCCTGCGAAAAAATATGCAAACAGCTTGACTGCACAAAGACCGCGCTTGGACGCGCCCTTGATTTTTGGCGCAGAGCAGGTGTTATGGATGCCGGAGACAGCACCGTCCTGCCTGCGGCTGAAAATTCATCCGCGCCCGCCGCAAAAACGCTTCAATCCTTTTCTCTTCCCACCTACACGGAGAGTCAGACCGCTGATGCCATGGAAAAGCACAGCGCACTTAAAGGAATCATCGACTCCTGTCAGCAGATCGTGGGCAAGATATTCACCCCGGCGGAGACCGCCTCTATCGTGTGCCTGTACGACTATCTTAAACTAAGCGATCCCGGGTATATCGAAACTCTGTACTCCTACTGTAAGGCAAACGGCAAAACATCTCCAAGATACATCGAAAAAGTGGCTCTGACCATGCACGACGAGGATATCAGCACCACAGCACAGCTCAGCGAGTACATAGAGCAGCGTGCTCATCATGATGAGATCTACTCGCGTTTCAAGTCTATAATCGGCACATCGCGCTCACTGACCGCAAGAGAGAAACAGTTTGTGGATAGATGGTCAGACGAGTGGAAATTGTCTATGGACGTTATTAAAAGAGCTTATGAAGCCACAGTAGACAGTATCGGCGGCTACACGATAGCATACATGAACCGCATTCTTGAAAATTGGCATAACAGCGGTCTTACCACACTAACACTGGTGGAAGCATCACTTGAACAGTATCAGCGAAACAAGGCAGCTGCCGAAAAGACCGGCTCAGGCTTCGAAACCGATGAATATTTCGAAGCGGCGGTAGCAAACACCAAAAAACATCTTAAAAAAAGCGAATCCGCCACCTGATCGCAAAGCGAGGTAAAGCATGGGATACAACAAAGAAAACTATGTGAGAATACGGCAGGAATATGCCGACAAAAATCTGCGTGCCAAGGAAGCCGCAGAGCGCCGGGCAAATGAGCTTCATCAAAAATATCCTGAACTGCTTAAGATAGACCGTGTTCTTTCCGAAACGGGTCTTTCCATCATGCGTGAATCACTTAAGGGCAAAGAGGGACTTGAGGAGCGTATTGCCAAGCTCCGTGAGAATAATCGCGAGCTTTTAGCTATCCGTGCGCAGTATCTGGAGTCCATAGGCTATCCGGCGGATTATACCGCTGTTAAATACGAATGCGAGAAATGCAGTGACACCGGATTTGTGGGCACTAAGCTGTGCGATTGTATGCGCCGTGATCTTGTGCTTGCGGGCTATGAAAGCTCCGGTATAGGCAATCTTATGCGCACTCAGAGCTTTGACACCTTCAGCCTTGATTTTTACAACCGCTCAATGGATGAGCGCGCGAATATGGAGTTTACACTTGCCGCCTGCAAGGAGTATGCAGACAATTTCGCCGAAAACAACGGCAAAAATATGTTTTTCTGCGGCACTACAGGTCTTGGCAAGACCCATCTCTCAACTTCCGTGGCAAAAGCGGTAATAGAGCGCGGATTTGACGTAGTTTACGACACATCTCAGAACATTCTTGCAGATTTCGAATATGAACGCTTCGTGCGCGGTTACAGCGACACCTCAGAGGTACGTACCGACAAGTATTTCGACTGCGATTTACTTATAATAGACGATCTCGGAACAGAGGTGGCGAACCAATTCACCGTCTCCTGCCTCTACAATATAATCAACACCCGTATAAATCAGCGAAAGTCAATGATAATCAGCACGAATCTCACTCAGAGCGAGATTCGCGAGCGTTACAGCGACCGTATAACAAGCCGTCTGTTCGGCGATTTCATGGTGTACCGTTTCACCGGCAAGGATATACGGTTGCAGAAGTTATCGTAAGCTGATGTATTGATAATAATGAATACGGGACATAATTTGCCGCAAAGGAAATCAATCAGGCTAAAAAATTTTGATTACGCCACCACCGGCGCGTATTTTATAACCATATGTACAAGGGATAGGAAAAGTATTCTATCATCGATCGTAGGGGAGGGGTCTCCCCTCCCGCAATTATCCCGTTACGGAGAAATCACCAATAAGTGGATTGAAAGTATACCTGAAAAATTTGAAAAAGTAACCGTTGATTATCACGTTATTATGCCAAATCATGTACATATGCTGTTATCCGTTATTAGGAAGGACGGGAGGGGAGACCCCTCCCCTACGGTAGATGCGATAATCGGATGGCTTAAATATCAAATAACAAAAGAGATAAATCAAACCAACAAAACAATTGGTGAAAAGATTTTTCAACGCTCATTCTACGACCACGTCATACGAAACCAAGACGATTATAACGAGATTGCAGCATATATCAAAGAAAACCCTATGCGCTGGCAGCACGACAAATTATATTCCCCCACAAATCATATCTCTGTATAAAAAACCGCCTGCACACCGTTTTTTTCGGTTGCAGGCGGTTTTTTAGTTTTCTTTACCTCAACTATTGACACAGAGCCACAATTTATCAAAATTGCAACTTCCCGTAGGGGCGATTCACGAATCGCCCGCCATTTTCCATCCCACCCCCACAACGCACAAAAACCGCTCCCCGAAGGGAGCGGTTTTCATATTATGACTTATAAATCAATCTAACCGATCGAATTAGTTGTCAGCGTTGGTGTAACCAACAACGAAGAGGATGGAGCCGTCATCGAGATACTCGTCGAAGAGTTCCTCGAAATCAGTACCAACATCATACTTATCGCCGATCCACATTACCTGAGGAGCAGCGTTGAGGATCTCGATAGCATCCTCACCGGTGGTTACCTTAAGGTCGTCCTGCTTAACAACGATGATATCGGTGATTTCATTGTCTTCGTCAATGAGGTAAGTACCTGCATTATCGCCGGAGAGAATCTCAATCTCTACATAGTCGTCAACATATTCAGCGTTGAGGAGAGGAGTTACAAGCTCAACCTCGAGGATGGAATCAGGAATATCCTCAAACTCGATGTCGGCTGCAGTAACTGTTGTGCCGTTTGCAATGCCATCTGCAACGAGGTCTGCAAGGAATGCCTTAACAGCCTTAGCATCCTTAGCTTCCTTGTAGCCAAGAGCTGTAGCGTACTCAGCATCAGTAGTGATGGTGCCTGCGATAGCATCGTTAGCAACCTGAGCGAGGAGCGCAGCAAAGTCAACCTGTTCCAGCTTGATCTCCTCTTTGTCAGCCTTGGTGTACCATACGAAGTCATGGTATCTTACGAGGCCGTCCTTCACTCCCCACTTAGTATCAGTGGTGGTAGTTACATCACTGTTCACATCGGTGATACCGTACTTAACGTAGTTGCGGTTAGATGCCATGAAGCTTACAACAGGTGCGGTGTTCCACTTCTGATGATGTTCAAATGGTCTATCGTTAAGCACATTACCTGCGCCAAAGTTATCGGTGTCCTTAAGATATACAACGCCATTTGCGTCAACCTTGTAAACGCGATTGCGATCAAGCTCTACCTTAGAGTAGATGGTCATCTTAGTAGCGTCATCAAGGCTGACAGCTGCATTGCTGTACATATAGTAGTTGCCGCTGTAATCCTCAGGAAGACCGAGCTTCTCAGCAGAAGCGAGCTTGGTAGCCTTAGTAGTAAGCTTGGTCATTACATAAGTACCATCGGTAAGACCGAAGAAGCCGGAATGCTCAACAGGGTTGATTACGAATACTACGGAAGCTCTGCCGTTGGTCTCAGCGGTACCGTGACCGAGAGCGTCAACCCAGATGTCAGTGTTCGCGTCAAATACGATGGTTGCTTCTTCAGGCTGACCAACGAATACGGAAACTTTCTTCATTGCAGCGTTGGTAGAATCGCACTCTCCTGCCTCAGAACCTCTAGTGCAAAGAGTATCGCAGTCGCACTCTGCATTCTCGATGAAGTAGAATACAGTGGTATTGGAGGTGCGGATTCTGTTTGCTCTGTCATCGCCTCTGGTGGAACCGTCGTCAAATACGATCGTGTCAGGGGTGAGAGTTTCAGCAGCGATCTTAGCGTCGATAAGCTCGTAGCCACCATCCTCGCGGTCACCAGCAAAGTTGTCGCGAGTTACGATCTCGTCGAGAACGTAGCCAGCTTCGCCCTTCTGAGCTGCATAGATGTTACCGGTGTAGAAGTATTCCTTCTCAGAGAGAAGCATGGAGAACTTGTAAGTGGAAAGATCCTCAAGCTCCTTGCCGTCAAGCTCGGTAACGAGAGCCTCTTCCTCAAGCTTGCCGCCTACCCAAAGATCAAGGTAGATCTTTGCGAGGTCGTAATCTGCGAAATCTTCAACAACTACGAAATCGTAGAGGTCTTCGATCTTAAGCTCGGAAGCGTAGATGATAACGCCGTTGTAAGCGTAGAAGCCGATGTAGGTGTCGAGCTGGATATCGTCGATCCAAGTATCTCTGTCAACGATGTACTGGATGAAGGGTCTGGTAGCTACTTCATCAACACCGTACTTGTTGGTGCTGATCTCATCGTAAGGAATGAGGGTTGCACCCATAGCGGAGCCCTGAGTGGTCTTGCCGCTTGCCTCTTCTCCATAGTAACCGAGTTCGTAAGCTACGCCGTCAACAGTAACCTTTACTGCGCCGGTTTCGCGATAAACATCGTACTTAGTGGAGTCAATCTCCTCAACATAACCGGTCTTCATTTCGAGAACGTCGATTACGTTGATCTTGTTGAGCTGCTTATTGTAAGTGAATACAGAAACAGCGCCTTCCTTCTTAGCAGCATCGTTGGTGTAAGTAACATTGCCTGCTGCTACAGTCTCATCGTATACGTTGTATACAAGACCGTCAGCGTCAACTTCCTTGTTGTCGATCTCAGCCTTGAAGGTGTAGTATACGCTCATGTAGATAGGAGCATAGTAAGCACGCTCATACTTGCCGTCGCGGTCGTCGTCGAACATCTTAAGCTCAAATGCGTTGAGGTAAAGATTATCTTCGATCTCGTTGTTAGCGGAAGTGATGGTCTCGTACTTGATGTAGTCGGAGCTTTCAGCGTCCTCTACATAAATACCGTACGTATCGAGAGCCTTAGCAGCGGTGATAACCTTGCTGCTGGTGCCATCGTAGTAGTACTTAGCACCGGTGGAAGACTCATATGCAAATTTAGCGATAACTGTGCCATCATAGTCAATGATGTCGCCATCCTTGTTGGTGAGGAGCATCTTAGCACCCTCAGCTACGCCGGTACCGTTGTAGATAACGAGTTCATTGATGAGGGAAGCGCCGGTGAAGCTGTCAACGCCGGTGTAAGTAGCGCCGTCAATAACGAGCTTGTCGTTGTTGGAAGCGTACTTAACGTCTGCATGAGTGATGGTCTTAGGAGCATCGCCCATTACATAGCCGGTGAATGCACCAGTAGCCTCGTCAAAGTTTACGAGCTCAACTGCATAGTTGAAGTAATCCTCAACGTTTTCAGCAGTAAGACCGATGGTCTCTACTGCAACGTAGAGCATCTTGCCCGCAGGAACGCCGTTGATGAGCTGCTGGAGACCTACAAACTCGCCGTCAACATCGGAAGCGGAGTTGTAAGCTGCAACAACCTCACCAGCCTCGTCAAGCTCGGTATAACCGTACTGCTTAGGAGTAGCGGTGATAGCGAAGAGAGTGGTGTTCTCGGGAGCAGCGATAGAGAAGTTCTCAGCTGCAAAAGTCTTGCCGCCGTCAGCGGGAGCAGCATAGATCATGTTGTAGATGATCTGAGCGGTCTCAGCTCTGTTGAGCTCAACGTTAAGATCATCGAGATCCATGTTAGCGGTGAGACCGAGTTCAGCTGCCTTGTTGTAGTAGCCCCAAGGCCAGGTAAGATCCTCGCCGTAGCCAAGTGCGCAAACTGCCATCTTGAGAGCTGCAACGTAGGTGATACCGTCGTTGGGAGCGAAAGTGGTTGCGGAAGTACCGTTGATAATACCGTTGAGGTATGCGCACTGGATAGCGCCCTTATAAGAGGTAACATCGGTAAAAGGAACGATGCCGTTAGCCCAAACGTCGTCGGACTCAACTTCACCGGTGATAGCTCTTGCTACAAACAGAGCCATCTGCCATCTGGTAACGTCCTGTTCAGGACCAAAAGTGGTATCCGAGGTACCCTTAACGATACCCTTCACTGCGAGGTCGTTGATAGCGTCAGCATACTTGCTGTCAGCTGCAACGTCAGTGAAATCAGCGGAAACCATAGCAGTAGCGCTTACTACCATAATCATAGCGAGCACTAATGCAAGAAACTTCTTGAGATTTCTCATTGTGAATGTTCTCCTTTAATAAAATATTGTCGGTTAGATCTTCCGAGCATCCCTCGCAAAGCCTGCGGCGCTCGGTCTCACATGAGCGCCCGGTTTTGAGATAAGTTCGCTGTTAATGAAGATTTTCCCTGTACATATGATACTACAAGTCCCTTTTTTTTGCAAGTGGTTTTAATATCTTGTAAGGTATTTGTAATTTTAAATGGGGTTTAATATTTCAGATATCGTGCTGTAAAAAGCTGTTTTTGTCAGATGACAAGCGTTTTTTCGGGTTTTCTTGTATTTTTTCAAAAAATGTCTTGACAACACGTTTTCTGCACTGCATCCGCAAAGATTTTCCTGTAGGGTGTGTGCTTGCTCCCATCGTTCAACATATTTTTTCGGTTAGGACGGCGGGACACAAGGCCACGCCCTACGGAATACGGCAACAACCTCTCGCTTACGCCTCCACAACCAGCATTTTTCGAAGAATACGCATAAATATGCCGCCGTAGCCTATCTTCGGCACATCCTCTGCCGCAATTATGGGTGCTGTGGCTATAACCTCGCCGTCAGCACAGTAATCTATCCGTCCCACCTCGTCACCTGCACTTATTGGCGCGCTTACATATTCCGGAAGATATATTTCCTGTGTAAGCTTCGCCGCCTGACCCTTCTTTAACAGTATACTGCTCCCGTTGCAGGCAAGAGGTACGCTGTCTGACACTCCGCCGACCACCTTCAGCGGTGAAGCCGTTACTTCGGGCGTGAGATTTGCCACTTCCCAGCCTGCGAAGCCGAAGTCCAGCAGTTTTTTTGCGGTTTCGTTGCGCTCGTCCCTTGTGGGGGATGCCATGACCACAGCGATAAGCTGCATGCCGTCGCGCTCCGCTGTTGCGGAGATGCAGAATTTCGCTTTTGAGGTAGAGCCTGTCTTAAGTCCGTTTGCGCCTCGGTAAAACCGCACCAAGCGATTGGTATTGGTAAGACCGAAAGCTCCGCTGCGAATACTGTCCATCCATATGGAGGAATATTCGAGAATTTTGGGGTGCTTTGTGATAAGCTCGCGCGACATAATGGCAATATCCCTGGCACTTGTTACGTGCCCCTCCACGTCATCGTCAAGACCGTTGGTATTTTTGAACACAGAGCTTGTCATGCCAAGCTCCGCCGCGCGTTCATTCATCATCCCGACAAATGCTTCCTCACTGCCTGCAACCTTTTCCGCAAGAGCCACCGCCGCGTCGTTTGCGCTTGCTATAACCACGCATTTTACCATTTCCGAAACAGGCATTTCCTCGCCTGGCTCAAGAAACACCTGCGAGCCGCCCATGGACGCGGCATATTCCGAGGTCTGCACCGCCTCATCCCAGGATAGCCGTCCGTCATCAATTGCTTCCATTATAATAAGGAGCGTCATTATCTTTGTAACCGAAGCAGGCGGAAGTGCTTCATCGGCATTCTCTTCAAGCAGCACCGTGCCGGTGGAAGCTTCCATCAATATGTAGGAGCGCGCGTTGTAATCTGCCGCCGAAAGCGGCACGGCGATTTCGAGAGATATTATCGCCATTATTATTAAGGAAAGAAACCGTTTGATTTTCATATAATCACCTCGTGGGATGTATATGTGACACGGGACAAGAATATGACGGAAATATTAGCACATTATGTCAGTTACAATATAATTATAACGGTATTTTGCCGCTTCTATTATTTTCTGAAATGCTTTGAAATACAAAAAGGAGAACGGCACCTGTCCGTTCTCCTTTTGGTATTCCCTATTCTATCAATATCCGCCACCGCCGAAGTTATCCTCGAATCTTGAGGAATCCTCCTCGGTCGCCTGTGCCTCGGTAGGCACATATTCGCGCAGCGTCACCTTAACGTCCACATATTTGCCGTCACGCACTACCGTAACGGTTATTTCGTCGCCTACCTCGTGTCCGCGAAGTGCCGCCTTTACATCCGCGCCGTATGTTACCTCTTCGCCATCAATAGCAACAATACGGTCCCCTGCTTTAAGCTCGTCGGTATATTCCGAGGTGGCGATGTATACACCGAGTGCGCTCACGCGGTAGTACATAGCCTTGTAGGAGCTGTCAACGTCAACATATGTTATTCCAAGCATGACCTTGCCGCGCACATATCCATAGTTTATAAGCTCCTCGGTAACTTTTGCCGCCGTATTTACAGGGATCGCAAAGCCGATGCCCTCAACGGATGTTCCCGACGATGTGCTGGTGGATTTTGCATTTACGATGCCTATAAGCTCACCGTACATATTGAAAAGACCGCCGCCGGAGTTACCGGGATTCACCGCCGCATTGGTCTGGATAAGCGTCATTTCCGTACCGTCGATGTTAACGTCACGGGAAAGTGCGCTGACAATTCCGTTTGTAACCGTTCCGCCAAGCTCACCGAGAGGATTGCCCACTGCCATGACTTCCTGACCTACAACAAGCTTATCGCTGTCGCCAAGAAGCGCAAAGGGAAGATTTTCTGCGTTAACCTTTATAACCGCGATATCGGAATCGGAATCCGTACCGATAACCTCAGCTGTATATTCCTCGCCATCCGTCAGCGTAACAGTGATAGCATTAGCACCGCTTACAACGTGGTTGTTTGTAACAATAAGACCGTCGGCACTGATTATAACGCCGCTTCCTGCGCCTGAGGTAACATAGTTGCCGCCCCAGAACACCGAGTCAGTAACTATTGATTCAGTGGTAATCTCAACAACCGTAGGAGACACCACCTCTGCCACCTGCTCATATGTGCCGGAAGCTTCATTGGGATTGGTGTATGCCTGAAGAAGCACGGACGGAACGCCGGAAGATATTTTCCCGCCGTCGCCCATCGCCCCATCCGGCGCACCTCCAAGCCGCTGTGCTGCATAAGTGCCGGCAAACGCCGCGCCTCCGGAAAGAATCACACAGACAGCAACAAGTATTGCCGCAGAGCGAAATCCGAAGCGTGTCGCAGGCTTCTTTTCCTCTTTCGGTGCTTCTCCTGCATAAAAAGTCTCACGCGGCGCATTATATGTTGACTCCGCAGTATATACAGGATTGTCTGTGGTTTCGGGAACTTCGGAAATATTTTCCGTCTGCCCGATGCTCTCCGATTCAGTCTCGCTTGCGTTCACAGTGTCAGGATTCTGCTCTGTAAGAGTGACATTCTCCTGCACATCTTCTGTATTATTTGTATTTTGTTCATTAAAATTGCGTTCATTATCCATTGTATTATCCTCCTTTTTGGCTACTATCCATCGTGTATATACAGTATATACCCCAAATGTGACGGTTGTATGATGACGCGAAGAAATTATCTCGAAAGAAATATATTTTTTCAAAAATCTTGATTCATATGCAAAAATATGATATTATATTATTATAAAATATTTCCTCTTAAGGAGTACACTATGAAACATTGCTTTTACCCTGCAAATATACTTCTCCCAAGCTTCGCAGACGATGCGGAAGCCATGGGACGTTATTCGTGCATAGCCTGCGATCAGTACACGTCAGAGCCGGAATATTGGGACAACGTGGAGAGCATCGTTGGTGACGCACCGTCAACGCTCCGCATAACTCTCCCCGAAATTTTTCTTAAAGATGCCGAAAAACGCATTCCCCTCATCAATGAAACCATGAGAAAATACGAAAAAGATGTATTTTGTGAGCACAAAAACACAATGATATACCTTGAGCGCACGCAGAATAACGGAAATATCCGCCGCGGTCTTATAGGTGCCATTGACCTTGAGTGCTACGATTACACCAAGGGTGCAAAATCTCTTGTCCGCGCCACAGAGGGCACCGTGCTTGACCGTATTCCGCCACGTGTAAAAATACGCGAGGGTGCACCTGTTGAGCTTCCTCATATCATGATACTTATTGATGACCCGAAGCGTACTGTAATCGAGCCGCTTATCGGCAATACATCCGGATACGATACCGCCTACAACTTCACGCTTATGGCAAACGGCGGTCACGCTCTCGGAAAATTCCTCCCAAAATCTGAGATTGACCGCATTTCCGCGGCTCTTGACACACTTTATGATACCGCATCGGCAGAACAAAGCTGTGACAAGCCGCTTTTATTTGCTATGGGCGACGGAAATCATTCGTTGGCGTCCGCAAAGGCATTCTGGGAGCAGATAAAGCCTAATCTCTCCGAAAAAGAGCGCGCTTCCCATCCTGCAAGATACGCCCTGTGCGAAATCGTGAATATCCACGACGAAGCGCTTGAATTTGAGCCTATTTACCGCGTAATATTCGGAGTTGACCCCGAAAAGCTGATGAGCGACCTTACAGCATACTTAAAAGCACTGCCTGCAAGCGATATTGCCCCCCAAACCTTCGAGGTCATCACCGCAAAAGGGTGTGAAATGCTCACCGCCGACAATCCCACCTCTCTGCTTCCCGTTGGAACGTTGCAAACCTTCCTTGACGACTACATAAAGACCTGCGAGGGTGCTGCCATCGACTACATCCACGGTGTGGAATCCACCAAGAAGCTTGCTTCGGCGGAAAATGCCATCGGATTCATATTTAAGGGCATGGAAAAATCCGAGCTGTTCCCCACTGTTGTGCGTGACGGCGCGCTGCCCCGTAAAACCTTCTCTATGGGCGAAGCTGACGACAAGCGGTTCTACCTTGAGGCAAGAAAAATAACCGTATAACGCGGGAAACTTAAAATAACCCCAAAATTAACTATTGCCTCCACAGAAACCGAGCTTATTCAACAAAACCCACGGCAGTTTTTTGTGCATATCTCCCAATGACATTTATGCTGTGATAATAAAACTCTACCCATAATTTTACACATTATATATTGACAAACGCAAAGATTTAAGCTATCATATATATGTAAATCTAAATAAGGAGTGAAATTCAAATGAAAACATTAGATATCAAGCTCTCCTCTATCGAGGATGTACGCAATTTTGTAAATATCGTGTCCAAGTATGACATGGACATCGACCTCATGTCCGGACGTTATGTTGTAGATGCAAAGTCCATCATGGGTATTTTCTCCCTTGATCTTATGAAGCCCATCAAGCTCACCGCTCACAGCGAGAATGCAGATGCTCTTCTTGAAGAAATCAAGCCCTACATCATCTAAGTAAAAAACAGCAAAAGGCTACTGCACATAAGTGCAGCAGCCTTTTTTGTAATGCCGTAATTTTCAGGTTTATTCCTCAATACCGAAAAATCTGCATGAGTTTTCGTATGCATGACGGCAGAATTCTTCAGGAGTAATGCCGTACAGCTCGGCGGCGCGCACAGCAGTAAACTCCATCAGCCCCGAATGATTCATCTTGCCGCGACACGGTACAGGAGCAAGATATGGCGCATCCGTCTCTATCATCACGCGGTCAAGGGGCACTGTGGGCACTATTTCCGCAAGCCTTGCGGCATTTTTGAAGGTTATAACTCCCGAAAAGGAAATATACCATCCTCGGTTTGTCAGCTGTCTTGCTATTTCCGCACTTGCGGAAAAGCTGTGAAACTCTCCTGTAACATCGGGATATTCACGCAGAATATCCATGATATCGCCGTGTGCATCGCGGTCATGTATCACAACCGGCATTTTCGTCTCGCGTGCCAGCTCAAGCTGACGGCGTAGCCACAGCCACTGAAGTTCACGTGGCTTGTCGTCCCAATAATAGTCAAGCCCGATCTCGCCGAGAGCACGCACCTTCGGGTGGGCAAGAAGTCCGCGAAGCTCCTCCATTACCGTCTCAATATCATCCTCGGGGTTTATATCTTCCGGATGTATGCCTGCCGTGGCGTACAGCTCCGGATACTTCTCCGCCATGGCGATGCACTCACGGCAGGAGTTAATATTCGTACCGGCATTGACGATGTGCTTTACATTGCCTGAAAGCAGAGCGGCAAGGACAGTGTCCTTGCCGCCGTCAATTTCATCGTCAAAGCGGCTGTCGTTATAATGAGCGTGCGTATCAAATATAGGAAGCGCACGGGTCGCTTTGAAATCAAATTCCATTTATCTTACTCTCTCACCAAGGGGTGTTTCGGGATCAAGGAATACCACGCGCACGGTTTCTTCACCGGAAGCGAGTATCATGCCGTTAGATTCAACGCCGCAAAGCTTTGCGGGAGCGAGATTTGCCACCATGATAAGCTTCTTTCCGATAAGCTCCTCCGGCTTGTAGAACTGCGCGATACCCGATACAACCTGACGCTTTTCATATCCGAGATCAAGCTGCAGGCAAAGGAGCTTCTTCGCTTTCTTCACAGGCTCACAGGCGATAACCTGCGCTGTGCGAAGTTCTACCTTCATGAAATCCTCAAAGCCGATAATAGCACAGCCCTCAGGCTTTTCTATGGGAGCATTTGCTTTCATTGCCGCCTCACGCTCAGCTTCAAGCTCTGCAAGCATCTTTGCTTCGTCGATTCGGGGGAACAGATTGTCTCCGCGAACTACAGTCGCATCAGCCTTCAGTGCGCCGTACTTGCCTGCCGCTTCCCATGTGGAGCAGCACTCGCAAGCGCCGATCTGACGGAGAATCTCCGATACGGTGGACGGCATAAAGGGTGTCAGCAGAATTGCAGAAACGCGAAGCACCTCAAGAAGATTGTACATAACCTTGGCAAGACGTGCGCCGTTTGCTTCCATATCCTTTGCAAGTGCCCAGGGGGTATTCTCGTCGATATATTTGTTTGCACGGCTGATCACAGCGAATATTTCCGCAAGAGCATTCTGGAACGCATATTTCTCCATCTGCTCCTCGTAAGCCGCGCGAAGATTTGCGATAAGGGACACCATCTCGCTGTCCTTCTCTGCATCCTCTGACTGTACAGATGGCAAAGTGCCGCCGAAATATTTTTCAACCATGGAAACGGTTCTTGAAAGCAGGTTTCCGAGGTCGTTTGCCAAATCTACGTTAATAGTGCCGATAAGAGCCTCGTTTGAGAAATTTCCGTCCGAGCCAAAGGGGAAAGTACGAAGCAGGAAGAAACGAAGTGCATCAACACCGAATTTTTCCGCAAGCACATAGGGGTCTACCACGTTGCCCTTGGACTTTGACATCTTGCCGCCGTCAAGTAAAAGCCATCCGTGACCGAACACTTTCTTCGGCAGAGGCATATCCATGCTCATGAGCATAGCCGGCCAGATGATCGAATGGAAACGAACTATCTCCTTACCAACGAAATGAACATCCGCCGGCCAATAGTCCTTATAGTCGTCATATTTATCGTTCATAAAGCCAAGCGCGGTAGTATAGTTGAACAGCGCGTCAACCCATACGTATACCACGTGACCGGGGTCAAAGTCAACCGGAACACCCCATGTAAAGGATGTACGGGATACGCAGAGATCCTCCAGACCCGGCTTTATAAAGTTGTTTACCATCTCGTTAACGCGAGAGCGCGGTTCAAGGAAATCGGTGTTTTCGAGAAGGTCCTGTACACGGTCCGCATATTTTGAAAGGCGGAAGAAATATGCTTCCTCCTCCGCATCCTCAACATCGCGTCCGCAGTCGGGGCACTTGCCGTCAACAAGCTGACTCTCCGTCCAGAAAGACTCGCAAGGCTTGCAGTATTTGCCCTTGTAGCTTCCCTTGTAGATGTCGCCGTTCTCGTACATCTTCTTGAATATCTTCTGAATAGCCTCAACGTGGTAATCGTCGGTGGTGCGGATAAAGCGGTCATTGGAAACATTCATCAGCTTCCAAAGATCCTTAACGCCGCGCTCACCCTCTACGATATTATCCACGAACTGCTGTGGGGTTACTCCGGCAGCCTTTGCCTTGTCCTCGATCTTCTGACCGTGCTCGTCAGTACCGGTGAGGAAAATAACGTCATGGCCGGTCATTCTCTTATAGCGAGCCATTGCGTCTGTCGCAACGGTGCAGTAGGTATGACCTATATGAAGCTTATCGCTTGGATAATAGATAGGTGTGGTTATATAAAACTTCTTGTTACATTCCGGAGAGTTACACATTTTCATTTCCTCCTGTTGATAATATTTATACGGCAGTGCCCTTGTATTGACACTCCTGATAGATTTTCTGTTATTTCACTGCGTCTCGGCACATTTCCCACATAATAACGTTAGCCGCTGATGCCGCATTAAGGGATTCGCACCCCTCGGTTATGGGAATAAACACCGTGCCGGTGCAGGAGTCGATAAATTCATCGGCGAGACCGTGTCCCTCGTTTCCAATAGCGAAGCATACACGCTTCGGAATCGTAAACGCCCCAAGCTTTTTCGCGTCACGTCTGAGTGCCGCCGCATATACTGCGCAGTCGCTTTTTTTCATATCGTCGGCAAATGCCAGCTCATCGTCCACTACCGATATAGGCTGACGGAATACCGTTCCCATTGCCGCCCTCAGCGTCTTCGGGGAATAAATATCGGCGCAGTCACGGCTGATATATACACGGTCAATACCGAATGCATATGCCGTGCGTATCATGGTGCCGAGATTTCCCGGATCGCGGACCGAGGAAAGGTAAATCGATCTGAAATCCCCGTCACTTGGAATTATAAGCTCCGAAACCTTAAATTTCTTTGCCGCCGCCGCGATTCCCTGGGGTGCCGACTCCTCGGTAAGCTTGGAAAACACCTCATCGGACACTGTTATCACCGTACCCGAAGCAGCCTCAAGCTCATCTGCAAGCTCTGCTGTGATTTTTTCACGCTTTGTGTCGGCAATGAAGATATATTCAAACTCTATACCGCTTTTTTGTGCTTCGGAAAAGAGCTTGACTCCGTCTATACGGAAAAGTCCTTCCGCATCACGGTATTTCTTGTCGGAAAGCTTGGATATTCTGGTAACAAGCCCATTCTGGCGGCTCGTTATCATATCTTTTGAAAAAGAAGCCATCCTTAGTCTCCTTTATCACCTTAAAAAGAAACAACCGGGGTGAGCCGGTTGTTTTTTTCTTTATAATTACTTTGCGAGAGCTGCCTTAGCCTGCTCTGCTACTGCAGCGAACGCGTCCTTGTCGGAAACAGCCAGCTCAGCCAGCATCTTGCGGTTGAGGTCGATACCGGCCTT
>CAJGCT010000002.1 GCA_904501985.1 uncultured Clostridia bacterium | reverse complement strand
CCACTGTCATTTCAGGGCAGATAATATCATGTGCCCATCTTGAGGGCTGAGGACTGGGACTTGCAAGTTCGTGATTTGTATCTATTATAGGTTTTACAATAGCACGGGTAATTTTATTTCTATGAAGTGGCGCAACAAGTTCTGTAATTGCCCAGCTTCTTCCCATACCTGCGGTAAGCTGAACAAAAAGCTTAGCTCCTGTTTTATGAATTTCATCCATAAATTCTTTCAGCTCATCAAACATTTTAGGGTTTTGCCAAAGCCACTTCCCGAAAAAAGTATCACGAAGAGGAGCAATGCCGGGGATAATAAGGCCAACATTGTTGTTTGCTCGCTCTAAAAAGAGCTTTGCTGCTTCTTTGTCAAATCCACATCCGGTAAGCTCAAACCATCCGAAAAGAGATGTTCCGCCCATAGGACACATTACGATTCTGTTTTTAATTTCCACGTTACCGATTTTCCACGGTGTGAATAAAGCCTCGTATTTTTCGTTCATTCTATCATTTTCCTTTCAAAATATTGTGTAATGGTTAATTATTTAAGAAACATGTGCAAAAGCTTCTCATAAAGTTTGCTTTTGTACGGCTGATAACGCATGGGAAGATCGAGCCATGTCTTTTTATCGACGATGGACTTGTAATGGGAAAATGCATCAAAGCCGTCCTTGCCGTGATATGCCCCCATACCGCTTTTGCCGACACCGCCAAAGCCCATCTCACTGGTTGCCAAGTGGATCACCACGTCGTTGATACAGCCGCCGCCATATGAAAGCTCGGTCGTTACTCGCTTAATATGCTTTTTGTTGCTTGTAAAGAGATAGAGTGCCAGTGGTTCATCCTTAGTTTTGAGGTCGTCCACAACAGCGTCAAAATCATCAAAGGTAATTATCGGCATAATGGGGCCGAAGATTTCTTCTCCCATAACCGCATCATCGAAGGTTACGTTATCCATCACGGTAGGGGCAATCTGACAGGTGTTGGGGTTGGTGTTGCCGCCAATTACCACCTTTGTACCGTCAATCAATCCGCAAAGGCGTGCAAAGTGCTTTTCGTTGACGATTTTACCGTAATCTTTGTTTTCGAGAGGGTTTTCACCGTATTGCTTTTTGATCTCGGCAACGACTGCCATTACAAATTCGTCCTTGATCGAACGATCGCAGAGAATATAGTCGGGAGCAACGCAGGTCTGACCGCAGTTGAGATATTTGCCGAACACGATACGCTTTGCCGCCAATTTGATGTTCGCGCTCGAGTCCACGATACAGGGACTTTTGCCGCCAAGCTCCAATACAGCGGGAGTCAGATGCTCTGCCGTATGGCGAAGAACCTCTTTACCCACAGCCTGGCTTCCTGTGAAGAACACGAAATCGAATTTTTGATCAAGAAGCGCGGTGTTCTCGGCTCTGCCGCCGGTTACGACGGCAACGTATTCGGGAGCGAAACATTCCGTAATGATTTTCTCTACAATCTTGCTTGTGGCAGGTGAGTATGCACTCGGTTTGACAATAGCCGTATTTCCTGCGGCGATGGCATCTGCCAGAGGATCAAGAGTTAAGAGAAAGGGATAGTTCCACGGACTCATAATGAGCGTATTTCCGTAAGGCATGGGCTGTTTATAGCTGTGAGAATGAAACTGGGGAAGCGGTGTTACCACCGTCTTTCTTCTTGCGAATTTCTTAGTATGCTTTATCATATACGAAATCTCGGTCAGCACCAAACCGCTCTCACACATGAATCCCTCGTAATGACTTTTGCCCAGGTCGCTTTTAAGGGCATCGTTGATCTCTGTCTGATATTTCCGGACGGTTATATATAGCTTTTTGAGCTGCTCAACACGGAACTTTACGGGGATGGTTGCGCCGCTTCTGTAATATGCTCTTTGCTTTTTAAGCAAATCAGTTATTTCCTGATTTGTCATTACTTTTCACTCCAATCTGCAATTTCGTGATAGAATCTCTCAAGCTCCTTTACACTCATCAGCTTTGGAACCGGATAGAGAGGATTTGCTTCTTTCTCTGCGTGTTTTGCCAAAGACGTAATGTCTGCTTTTTGAATGCCGGGGATTTTATTTGGTATATTCATTTTTGAGTTCAACGCTTTGATCGCTTCAATAAATTTTTTTGCGCCGACTTCGTGGCTATCGCTCTCGGTGCATATGCCTGCGGCGATACCGAGTCGGTGAAGCTTCTTATGTACACTCGCGCCGTACGCTTCAAGCAGATATGGTGTGATAACCGCATTTGCAAGACCGTGAGGCGTTCCGTATCTTCCACCCAGTGAATGGGCGATGGCATGGATATAGCCAACGTAAGATTTGGAAAACGCAATGCCTGCTTTGTATGCGGCATGAAGCATATTTTCTCTTGCAGTGTGATCATTACCGTTAGTATAAGCCTTTTCTATGTTATCAAATATGAGCTTAACTGCTTCAAGCGCAAGCGATCTTGTTTCTTTAGAGGTAGAGCGTCCGATGTATGCCTCAATCGCGTGTGTAAGTGCATCCATGCCTGTGGTTGCAGTCAGTTGCGCCGGCAAGGAGTATGTAAGCTTTGCATCAAGCACGGCATAGCGAGGAATCAGCGGAAAGCTCATCAGGGCGTATTTCCTGTGAGTGTCGAGTTCTGTAACGAGTGCCGCAACTGTGACCTCACTGCCTGTACCTGCCGTTGTGGGAATGGCAATAAGCGTTGGAAGCTTTCGCCAGACCTTCAGCTTCCCGCCGAGTTGACGCAGTGTGCGCTTCGGGTATGCCACCCGTGCGCCGAGCGCTTTTGCGCAGTCAATGGAGGATCCGCCGCCAATGGCAATAAGTGCGCTGCAGTTATGCCGCTGATAAATACAAAGTGCATCCTCTACATTCTGAACTGTAGGATTTGGATTTGTATCACTGTAAATAACATATGATATGTCGCTTGCCTGCAATGACGTTTCGATGGGTTTTAATAATCCGTTCCTCACGATTCCGTTATCTGTAACGATAAGTACGGAGCGTGAATTTTCCCTTCTCAGTACATCTCCGATTTTTTCACAGGAAGCGATAATTTCAGGTTCTCTGTATGGGAGTACCGGCAGAGCTATTCTGAATGCCGTCTGAAACACACGGCAGAATACTGCTTTCGCAAAAAACATAACTCCTCCTTATTTCATGCTATTCTTGGAAACCGTTTCTAAACTTTCGCTGATAATAGAAAGGCAACGATAAAACTCTGAACGTTCTTCCTCGGTAAGTCCTCCACTGATTACAGCAAGGACATTGTCGATTTTATCGGCTATTTTTTTCCCGACCTCAAAGCCCTTGTCGGTCAGCAGCAGCGGATTTTTATACCGCTTGGCGCTTTCAACGTTACGCGTAATATATCCGTTTGTTTCAAGGTAGTCGAGAGCACGGGAAATGGTTGCTTTATCTTCTTCGCATCGCTCGCAAAGGTCTGTTGCCGTTGCGCCGTTTAAAGAATAAATATAATATAGGCACGAAATGTGTGCGCTTCTTAAATTATATTCTTCCATTTCCTGATTTTTGATTTTCTTAATGTTACGGCTGATTCTGTTAATCAGAACCGTAAAAGTTTCGAATCTTTCCTGCATTGTGACACCTCCGCATAAATTGTTGAAATCTCAACAATTTACAGTATACCATAAAATTGTTGAAATGTCAACAGTATTTTGTTTGATTAAGGCATATTTTTCAGCGAAATAATGGGCGAGAATTTGAAATAGGTAAATAGCGTGTAAAATCACCCTATGGCGGTAGACACCATTTTGGGGTGGAATGCCTACAGAAAGTTAGACAGTCCGATTTTGATTGCCAAATTTTCTGTAGGTATTCCCACCACAAAAAATGATATGCCCCCTGTCAAGCAGACAGGGGGCATATTATCTCATTGCCAAGCGACATATAGCTTTTGGCGATGATTAAAGAATATCAATAATCGGCTAATTTCATCAAATCGGGTATTTACAGTGACGGTTTACTTTCGTCATCCTTTCCCTTACCCTCTATGCGGATTTCCCAGTGAATGATAAATGCAAGCAGAGCGCGAATGATGATTACCACACCTAAGATAGCAAGCTCTTCTAAGTTGTGAATAATGACTGTTTTTATTATCTCAGCACCCATCTTAAACTCCAGCGCCAACGATAAGGCTTTGCCAAGATCGACCACAACGTGGAATGGCTGTTTCTTTACCACGGATTTCACGAGACGAACTAACGCACGGCAGGAGCCGATAATAATTATGAGAATGCCTATTAACTCCAATGTGCTGGCTGAAATTTCTGCCAGAATATATAAGGCATCTTTATAATGAGCAATAATGTTTTCAAGCACAGTATTTCCTCCTTATTTCTTAACATACAAATTCCAACCGGACGATACGGTTCTCACTCCGTCATCAGTTACCCACATTGCCTCGAGTCCGGGGATAGATTCCACCAAGGCAAGTCCGTTTTCCTGCGATAAACAGAAAAGAGCAGTAGACATAGCATCGCCAAGACCGGAATCTTTGCAGATCACCGATACGGATACAAATCCCTCAGCCGGCATTTGTGTGTCCGGATGAATAATGTGATGATACGGTTTCCCGTCAACATAATAGTATCGCTGATACGAGCCGCTTGTGACCACAGACTCACCGCTTAACTGCATATAAGCCAGATATTCTTCATCGCTCGGATTTTCGATTCCAACAGTCCACGGTGTTCCGTCAGGCTTGCCGCCTATTGTGCGTACATTGCCGCCTATGTTCAGCACATAGCCTGTGATCCCCCGTTCTTCCAAAGAACGTGCCACACATTCTGTGGCGTATCCTTTTGCGATGGCACCAACATCAAGCCTCATTGCCGGATCTGTAAGTGTAACCGTACCGTTTTGCTCATCTATGACCATTTTCGATATATCTGTATGTTCTGCGGCAGCTTTCAGGCTTTCCAAGGGCGGAAGAGATGCCTCTGCGGGATTATCCTGCCCAAGCTCGCGATAGCTGTGCCATAAGGACAAAACACTTCCCATAGCAATATTTACCATGCCACCGGTGACGGTATACATTTCCTTAGCGTATAAAAGCATATCAACAATACGCCGATCAACAGTCACGGTGCGATGTGCACCGTCAACCAATTCATTTACGGTACAGAGATTTTCCAAACCTTCAAAACGGTGATAAATGGAATATAATCTGTGATATTCTGCAAACTCGGACAGAATTTCATCCGCTACCGCATCAAATGCTTCCTTGGTGTTTTCGTAACCGACAATGGTAATTACCGTGTCGAAATAGTCCATGGAATATGCAGAATATTTGTTTTTTTGAGGTTTTGATGCACAGGAAGTAAGGACGACGCAAAAAATCATGCAAACAGCAAGTGTTATTCGGTGAATTTGTTTTTTCATAATCATTATTTAGACAAAAAAAGGAGAAAAATCTCCTTTTTTTGTTCTTATATTCGCTTACTTCGGTATTACTTTGTAGCGGCTTTTACAAAACCGGATACATAGATGGTGCAGCCGGCAGTCTGAAGATCAGCAACACCCTTGCCGTCCTCACCCATAAGACCTGCAATCTCAGAAGCGGTCTTACCGATGCATGCTGCATCAAATGCGTCAGCCTGTTCAAACCATTCCTTAGCCGCGCCGCCGTATGCTACCATGCCGTAGCTTGCACCCTGTTCTCTCTTGGTAGCAATTGCTTTTGTGGTGTCGAGAGTAGAAGCACCCTCTGCATCAAAGGTGAATGTTACTTCTGCGCAGTCGCTGGAAGCTGCAAGCACCTTGCCGTCAGCATCAGTGGCAGATGCGAAAACATTAACTGCAACCTTGTTGCTGCCGTCCTTTTCTTCGGTGGCATCAGTGAGGGTCTGCTCAGTTGCGATGCTTACCTTGAGTGCGGCATCTGCGCTAACCTCAGCGGAAGCGGCGTTGTAAGCCTTTTCAATAGCGCCTACAAATTCGTTGATCATGATGGTGCAGCCGGCACTTATAACCTCGTCGGTGCCCTTGCTGCCTTCAGCAACGAGAGCCTTGACTTCGTCAAGAGTCTTTCCTGCAACAAGTACCTCGAAAGCATCAGCCTGCTCAAACCATTCCTTGGCAGCACCGCCGTATGCTACCATGTTGTAGTCAGCTCCCATTTCGTACTTGGTCTTGAATTCGTCGTTTGCAAGAGCTTTTCCGTCTGCGGTGAAGTTTACAGTGTTGCTTGCAGTGTCAAGTGCACAAGCGACGATCTTTCCGTCAGCGTCTACAGTAACAGCCGCGGCGGTAACATCAATCTTACCGGAACCGTCTTTGTCGTCAGTAGCGTCAGTGGCGGTGGGAGCACCGGTATAAACACCGGCACCGAACTTAACTGAAGTGTTAGTTTCGCCGCAGCCAACTAAAACTGCGGACAGTGCCATAAGAGCACAAAGAGCAAGAGTCAAAACCTTTTTCATAATGAAATCTCCTAAAAAATAATTTTTAATGTATTACTCAAGTATTGTACCACATAATTGCTTATCTGTCAATGGATTTTCTGTTATTTGTTTCACAATCTTTATCAAAACAATTTTTTCGGTATCTTTTTTATAAGAAAAGATCCGCAAAGTCCTACCAGAATGCCTGCAATAATGCCTGTGACGGTCAGTACAACCATATAATAGCCCAGTTCTGCCGTTTCAAGTAACACCATTGCCATCAAAATTTGTCCCAGATTGTGAGTGACACCTCCGGCAACGCTGACTCCTACCGCAGACATCAAATTAAATCGGCGGAGAAGTATCATAACAAGCAGACTGAGAACAGCTCCTGCCAGACTGTACAAAAATGTCATTGCGTTGCCGAAAAGTATGCTTACAAGCAAAATTCGCGCTAAAGATACTCCCGCGGTAAAGGCAGGCCCTTGCCTGTAAAGCAAAAACACGATGATAACATTAGGCAGTCCCATTTTAATTCCCGGTATAGACGGAAACAAAGGCTGCATCATGACTTCTGCATAGGCGAGTATCAGAGCAAGTGCGGTACACAAGCCAAGAAAGGCAATTTTTTTGGATTTTCCCATAATAACCAACCTCTCTACGCCACAATATCGGGGGAGTCTGTGCTGTTATCGGTAATTACGGTAATCACAACACGGTTAGGCAGACACACGATACTTTCACCGTTTCGGAAGATAGGGCGGTGAGCAACACAGATTCCATCCGGACAGGATGCGGTTTCCATGTATGCTTTCCCGTCGCTGATTATCAGCCTGTTTAACTGATTGCTGTTTTCACCGCTTTTAATATCTTCGGTAATATTCTGTGATAAGGAATATGTGCCGTACAGCTTCCCGTCAACGGTGATCTTAACCGTGTCACCGCTGCTGCGAAATACGAACAAATACAGTGCTCCTAACATAGATATTAAGAGTAGTACGGCTATGAAAAATATATCGTTTCGCAGGTGAAATTTGGAGGTGCTTTTTTCTCTTTTCATATCATTTAACAAGTGCGTGGGGATCATAATTTTCCGGAAGATCCGGGAAATAAACTTTCTTAAGACAGCCGGTGGGGCAGTCGTCTGCGCAGAGTCCACAGCCTGTACACTTATTATAGTCAATTACAGCCAAATTATCCGTAACCGCGATAGCTCCATTAGGGCACGCCTTTTCACACTTTTTACAGCCAATACAAGCGTTTTTACAAGCCTTGCGGGCATCAGCACCTTTTTGCTTATTGCCGCACATCACCGCAACAGCCGCCTCCTGCGGAAGCATGGTGATAATTTGCTTGGGACAGGTGTGCGTACACATACCACAGCCCACACATTTGGAGGTATCTACCCGTGCGATACCGTCTGCTATGCAGATAGCCTTGGAGGGACACACAGCCGCGCAGTCTCCAAGACCAAGGCAGCCGAAGCGGCAGGCATTTGTTCCGCCATAAAGCATTGATGCGGCGTGGCAGGTCTGAACGCCCTCATACTGTGCAATAGGATATGTAGCACCGCAGTGACCGTTGCATGCTACAAATGCGACTACATCTTCAACCTGTGTTTTTTCAATACCGAGTATATCGCTGATCTGATCGGCGACCTTTTGTGCACCGGGAATGCATAAATTGGGCTTTGCGGTATTTTCCGCTAAAGCGGCGGCGTAGTCATCACAGCCCTTGTATCCGCAAGCACCGCAGTTGACACCCGGTAAGCATTCTCTGATGGTTTTCTCCAATGGGTTTTTGTTTACCGCAAAAAGATGAGAGAAAACTAACAGTAAGAGACCTGCCGCCAAAGCGATGGCAAGCATAAAAAGAAATGCAATTAAAATTTCCATAAACAGTCCCTCACATTAACCAAAAATATTTTCCACAATGCCGCCAAAGCCCATGAATGCCAAGGATATAAATGAGGCGGCAATAAGGGTAACTGCAAGTCCGCGGAAGGGGGTGGGAATGTTTGCTTCATTGATGCGTGAACGAAGTCCTGAGAACAGTACCATTGCCAGCAAAAATCCAAGACCGCATCCGAGTGTACTTGCCATAGACTCTATAAAGGAATATCCGTCAATAATATTGTTTATGGTAACGCCGAGAACCGCACAGTTGGTGGTGATAAGCGGCAGATACACGCCAAGACCTTTATACAGAGAGGGGGAGAGCTTCTTTAAAAGCATTTCTAAAATCTGTACAAGTGTGGCGATGATCAGAATGAAAACAATATTCTGCAAATATCCCATATTCAGCGTATTAAGTACGAAATGCTGAATAGGCCAGGTTACTGCTGTTGCCAGCAGCATGACGACGGTTACGGCAATACCCATGCCCGATGCCTGATCAAATTTTTTGGATACGCCCAAAAAGGGGCAGATGCCTAGGAAACGGCAGAGCACGTAGTTGTCCACAAAAACAGCGGAAAGCAGAATTACAATAAGAAGCTTGAATTCTTCCATCAATTTTCAGCTCCTTTCTCTGTACAGGGTTCATTTTTATTGCATATACAAGCGTTAGGACAGCTACTACAGGAGAAAGAGGTTTTTGCAGGAGCTTTTCCGTGGGTTGCGGCGTACACCAGCGCAATGAGAAGTCCGTACACAAGCAGTCCGCCGGGAGCCTTTGCCAAAAATGCAATCTTGTATTCTTCCATAAACGGAATGGCAATTCCGGCAAATGATGCGGCTCCGAAAACCTCTCGGATGGTAGCCATAGCTCCGAGAGCAAGTGTGAAGCCAAGTCCCATGCCGATTCCGTCAAGTGCGGAAGAAACAACGGTATTCTTGCCTGCAAACATTTCGGCGCGGCCTAAAATAATGCAGTTTACCGTGATCAGGTCAAGGTACACACCAAGCGTTTCGTAAAGTCCGGGGAAGAATGCCTGTACCAGCATTTTAACGATAGTAACGAATCCTGCAATAATTACTATATAGCAGGGAATACGCATTGTTTCGGGAATGATCCTTCGAAGCAGTGAAATGAAAATATTGGAGCAGAGAAGAACTACTAGTGCCGCAAGACCCATGCCCAAGGCTCCCGTAACAGTTGTTGTGGTTGCCAAAGTCGGGCAGGTGCCGAGGATGAGCACCAAAGTGGGGTTTTCCTTAAGGATTCCGTTTGTTAAAACGGAAAGCGAACTTTTCCTGTTCATAATCATTCCCCTCCTTTCAAAATTTCTACTGCCATAAAGGCACGTTCAATAGCCTGCTTGTAGCCGTCTGTAGTTAAGGTTGCACCGCTAATAGCATCTATCTCGGTGTAATTATCTTCTGTCTTTCCCACAAACTGACCGTAGAAGTCCTCGTCTGCGCAGGCGTCGCCAAGACCGTCTGTTTCGCCTTCGGAAACGGTGATACAGTCGATGATTTGACCGTCAGCCGTCATAGAAACGCGTACAACGATGTATTCGCCAGATGCAGGATGATACTCATTGCCGCCCTTGATGCCGTAGCCGGCGCCCTTGGTTTCAACTACATAGTTGCCCGAAGCTGTTTTTGCCGCGAAAATAACTGTTTTTGCAAGGTCAGGATAAGCGGACAGATCAATTTCTTCAAGAGAGGAAGCCGCGATTGTTGCAACCGCATCAGTAATAGCGGCAGTGTTTTCCACGCCCTCGCTGATAACTGTACCGTCAGCCAAAACGCCTATAAACTGTTCGCCAACGATGAAAACATATCCTGTCCCGTTTTCGGCGGCATAAACGGCATCAACATTTTCGATAAGTTCCACAAGGAACAGCTTTTCAAATTCCCCTTCGCCTGCCGGAAGAGCCGCCGACAGATTATCCGCGAGGATTTCTTCCTCGGTGCGAATATCTACAGAGCCGCCTCCGAGAATAATAGCGGTATTCAGCGCATCCTTGACAGCACCTTTGTATGCGGCGGTTGTTTTGGTAGCTCCGCTGATGGTATCAACTGTATCTACACCGGCGGCGTCCTTGTTTGAAAAGTTTTCGCCGTAGGTCTTTTCTTTGCCAAGGGTTTCGTTAGAGGAAATGCAAACCGCACCGGTTACAACGCCATCCCCTGAAACTCCGCACATGATTACCATGTCGCTTCCGTAACCGGCTGTGACAAGCTTCACTACATATCCAAGTCCGGTCGTTTCCTTATAAACCTCGGAGACTGTTGCAGGTAGTGTGTAATCTGCGGTTGAAATTGCCTCAAAGCCGTTTCCGTTTGGCATTACTTCAAGAAGTGCCTGATTTGCAGAGTCATTTTGATTTTTCAGAATAATGGGAGCGGTAAATGAGTTGGTGAGCGCGAGAAGCAATGTAATTACCGTGCAGATGCAAACAAATACGGAGAGATTTTTTATGTTTTTTTTCATTATCGTTTTCCCCCCACTGCAAATACTTTATATTTGGTCCACTGATCTATATACGGAGTAAGTATGTTCATAAACAAAATCGCAAAGGAAACTCCAGCGGGATAAATGCCAAAATAGCGAATCAGGCAGGTAAGTAACCCGGCACCAAGACCAAACAGGACCTTGCCCCATGAGGTAGAGGGAGATGTGACATAGTCGGTAGCCATAAAGATAGCACCGAGAAATACGCCGCCGGCCAGTGTAAGGCTGAGTGCAGTGATGGCATCGAATCCTTCCATGAAGAATGAGAAAACAAATACAGTGCCTATGAATAACGTAGGGATGTGCCAAGTAATTACTCTGCGCACCAGGAGATAAATACCGCCGAGCAGCAGGGCGGCAGTGCAGGTCTCTCCAATTGCACCGCCGTAATTGCCCATGAACAAAGTAAGCAGAGAGGGCATCTTATCAGCCACAAGAGGGGTTGCACTTGCTACTGTATCTATAGGAAATGCCGATACAGCCAACGATTCAAAGGCTATCAGCATAAATACTCTTGCCGTGATAGCCGGGTTTACCAGATTGCCGCCAATTCCGCCAAACAGACACTTTACAACAATTATAGCAAACAAAGAGCCAATGACACACTGCCAAAGCGGAATATTTGCGGGCAGATTCAGTGCGAGCAGTAATCCGGTAACGGCGGCGGACAGATCGCCAACCGTCTGATCTTTTTTGGTGATAATATTGAACAGTGCTTCGAAAGCAACACAGCAGGCTACACAAACTACTATGGGAAGTAAAGCACGCCAGCCGAAAATTACAGCTCCTGCCACAGTTGCAGGGAGTAATGAGATCAGTACATCTCGCATAATACCGGCGGTGGATCTGCCGCTGTGGATATGAGGAGAAATCATTACTTTTGTTAAAGAATTCATGATTTTGGAACCTCCTTCTTTTGTTCTTCTTTCAATAACTGCTTGGACAGCTTGTTCATCTGAACCAAGGGACGGTTGGCAGGGCAGACAAAGCTGCAGCATCCGCATTCCATACAGGTTTCAACCGACAGGGCCTTTAGAGCTTCTGTGTCTTTCTTTTCATACGCGGCGGCAATAGAAGCAGGAGCCAAGCCAAAAGGACAGGTGTTGGTGCAAGTTCCGCAGCGGATGCAGGCAGTGGGCTTTGGAAGCTTTGCTTCTTTTTCTGTCAGGGCGAGGATAGCGTTAGTGTTCTTCAGCACCGGGTAATTGGTATCAGGCACTGTCACACCCATCATAGGACCGCCGTAGATTATCTTGGCAGGCTGTGCCCTCAGACCACCGCAGAATGAGAACAAATCCTCAATCAGAGTACCGATAGGTGCAATTATATTCTGCGGATTTTTTACTGCACCGCCGTCTACTGTCACACATTTTTCAACCAGCGGCATTCCGGTGCGCAGATAAGCTCCGATTGCCGCAAGAGTTGTGCAGTTAAGCACAATACAGCCAACATCAATAGGCAACTTTCCGGCAGGCACCTTGCGGCCTGTGGTATGATAGATCAGCACCTTTTCTCCGCCCTGAGGGTATACGGAGGGGAGTGACTTTACGTTTACAGTGCATTCGGATATGGAAGCCGCCATGGTATTCATAGCAGAGATTGCCTCTTTTTTGTTGTTTTCTATGCCTATAATCACATTGTTTATTCCAAGATGGCGGTTAAGCTGACAGAGAGCGTATGCCATATCGTCGGCACGTGTCAGCATTGTTACTGTATCGCTGGTAACATACGGCTCGCATTCCGCACCGTTGATAATGAGATATTCAATACGCTCGGGTGCCACATCCAGCTTTACATGGGTGGGAAAGCCTGCACCGCCAAGACCCACAATGCCGCTTTCGCGAATTGCGGCAATAAACTCGTCTCTGCTGTTAACAGAGGGGGGGCATATCGCAGGATCAACCGTCATTTTTGCATCGGACTCGATAACTACTGCTGTAGTGGCATTACCGTAGGGCGGCAAATATTCCGCAAGCTTTGTTACCTTGCCGGATACGCTTGAATAAACGTTTGACGATATTTTTCCGCTTGCCTCACCGATTTTTGTGCCAACCATAACAGAATCCCCGACCTTGACCGTGGGGATAGCAGGTGCTCCGATGTGCATTGCCATGGGAATTGTCACAGATGTGGGAGCATCCATTCTGACCGTTGGCTGTTTTAATGTATTTTTTCTGTGCGGAGGGTGTATTCCGCGAAGATGGAAAGCCATACTCATATACCTTTCTCTATTGATGAAATATGTCGACAGACACAATATACAGAGCGCCGCTCTGAAGATAAACATAATTCGACTTCTATATTATATCACAGCCGATTATAAATTTCAAGATTTAAATTAAGGATAACTATATTCTATTTAGTAATAATGTAATTTTGATGAATTACGCGCCCTTGATTCCATTTGGGGAAACAGCAGCAAATAAAATCAGATGCTCCCGAAAGCACTGTCTTTCGGGAGCATCTTTGTTACAGCTCAAACCAAAATGTAGATCCTTCACCTACACGGCTTTCTACACCGTATCGGGCATTGTGAAGATCAAGTATCTGCTTGGCTATTGAAAGCCCCAAGCCTGAGCCGGATGCGGCGCGCCTATGGAGCTTGTCTAACTTGTAGTAACGCTCCCAAATGCAGGGAAGCAGTTCTTCGGGGATACCCTCGCCGTGGTCGGTCACGTCAATGCGCGCCTTGGTGCTGCCGTTATCGTATCGGATAAGTGTCTGCTTTACAAGTACGGTTTTATCATCGCCGCAATGTGTCACAGCATTTCCGATGAAATTATAGATCACCTGAAGTATGCGTGTGCGGTCTGCGCGAACGATTATTTCGCAGTCGCTTGAAAATTCGATGGAAACGCCGTTTTGCTCGGAGAACTTTGAAAAACGCCCTATTACTTCGCGTACCGTTTCGGTAATATTAAACTCACCAATGTCAAGCTCCTGCGTTCCGGACTGAAGCCTCGAAATATCAAGAACGTCGTTGACAAGTGAACTTAATCGGTTTGCTTCGTCAATTATGACCTGAACATTTTCTGCGGTGTTCTCACCCGGAATATCACGCATCATTTCAGCATAGCCTGTAATCATGGTAAGCGGTGTGCGCAGGTCATGGGAGATGTTTGCAATAAGCTCACGCTGAAGTTTTTCCACCTTTGACAGCTCTGAGGCGGCATATGACAGCGTTTGTGACAGCTCGGCTATCTCACGGTATCCGCCGGCGGTAAAGTCGGCATCATACACACCCAGTGCAAGCTCACCTGCACTTTTACTTATTTTTTCGATTGGCCTTGATATGCGGCGTGCCAGCAGAAATGAGAGAAATGCCGCAAGCAGTGTCATTATTACGCTTATAATTATAAGCTCGCTTTGAAGTGTGCGGACAGTGGATGCCACGGGCGAAATCGTTGTATTAAGCATCACAACTATATCCTGTCCGCGATTGTCCGAATGTACAATTTTAGTATAAATAATGCTTTCTGCGGAATTATCGTCGTTTTGATCTTTTACCGGGGCTTGCGGTGTCAGAAGGCTCTCCGGTTTCAGATTTCTGAAAGCGTCAAGCTGAAATTTTGAAAGCTTTTGCCCGCCGTCTCGTTTTGCCGTAGTGTACAGAGTGTAAATGTTTCTGGCAGACATGGTGTGGATGCTGCAGTCTGACAATGCATCCTCTGAGGATATAATATTTCCAAATTCATCGAAAATCAGCACACATACCTGTTTTTCTTTTGCCGTGCGAATCGCAAGTGTTTGAAGCTCAACTGTTGAAGCGTCAATTTGATCACAGAGGTCTGTCGCAGAGGATTTGATCTCGGCTATTCTGACCGCTTTATATATCTTCCCGAAAAAAGCTACCTGAAACAGCCACAGAAGCCCTAACAAAAGAAGCAAAAACAGCATCATACAGCCGAAAAATTTCCATTTTACGCTGATTTCACGTGCCGGTGTTTTTCTATTTTGATTCAAAACGGTAACCTACCCCCCGAAGTGTTACAATAAGTCCGGCGTAGTTGCCAAGACTTTTGCGAAGAAGCTTGATGTGCGTGTCAAGCGTGCGGTCGTCTCCGTAAAAATCGTATCCCCAGACCTCGGTTATAAGCTTTTCTCTGGTGAGGGCGATATTCCGGTTTTTCAGCATATAAAAGAACAGATCATACTCCTTTGGAGACATATCTACTCGCTCACCATCAACATAGACGATCCGTGCAGTGATGTCAGCTTTCAGTCCGTCGATTTCAACTACCTCATTTTTCTGTACCGATGCCGCGCCGGAGCGCTTAAGCACCGCTTCGACCCGAAGCATAAGCTCTCTTGGAGAGAATGGTTTTACAACATAGTCGTCAATGCCAAGACCAAAGCCGTTTATTTTGTCATATTCCTCGCCTCTTGCGGATAACATTATAATAGGAGTATTTTTTGTACGGCGTATCTCACGGCAGGCGGAAAAGCCGTCGAGCTCAGGCATCATAATATCCATGATGATGATATCAAAGTCATGCTCACGGCAGAGTGTGACTGCCTGCATCCCATCTGCCGCTTCGGTCACCTCATGTCCCTCAAATTCGGCGTATTTGCGTATAAGCTTTCTTATCATTTCTTCATCGTCAACGGTAAGTATTTTATACATGGGTAAACTCCTCCGTATAAGCTTTTACACCTACATTATAGCACGGAAAATATGAACATTGCAATATACTTCGCCAAATGTTCACAAAACAATCAGCCGAGGCTCATTATGCGAGCCTCGGCTGTATAAAACCATAGCTGTAACGTATTTTGTATAGTGCGATATCTTAAGAAAAAACGATCTATACCCGTATGCGAATGATCGGGTATGTAGCCGTTACATTATTGTTTCAAGCCCAAAACTGACACCGATTGCATCATTGACCTTCTTCATAATGTTATCGTCAAGGTGTCCCATTTTTTCTTTAAGACGCTGTTTGTCAATGGTGCGTATCTGCTCAAGCAGAATTACCGAATCCTTGGCAAGACCGAATCGGTCGGCAAGAACCTCAATATGAGTTGGCATACGATTTTTTCCTATTTGAGACGTTATAGCTGCGGCGATGACCGTAGGACTGTATTTGTTGCCGACATCATTCTGAACGATTAGAACCGGGCGCAGTCCGCCTTGCTCCGAGCCTACTACAGGACTGAGGTCGGCATAATAAATATCTCCGCGTTTGACAGTCATGCAAATTCACTCTCCATGCTTTTTTATTTTACATCTTTATTTTTTACCCGGAGTGGGAGTTTTAAACATAGCAGCAAATAATAATTATAATTGTCTCCCATGACATTTTATTACAGAGCTTCAGAGGGCGTGAAAGTACGGATATGCGTAAACTTGCGGCAATATGCCATAACATCAAAAAATAACCGTATTCGCTTGACAAACCGCCAAGGTTGGTATATAATATTTATTGTAATAAGCAGGCGTAGTTTAGTGGCAGAACTTCAGCTTCCCAAGCTGACTGTGCGGGTTCGATTCCCGTCGCTTGCTCCAAACGACAAAAACGAGGGCTTGTCCCTCGTTTTTGTTGTTTCAAGAAAGGGACAGGTTGAGAAGATGCACCGCAAGAATGCGGAGCATTCTTGGCTGCGACACCGCGAAGCGGTTTCGCATAGGGTTCACGATTCCCGTCGCTTGCTCCAAACGACAAAAACGAGGGCTTGTCCCTCGTTTTTGTTGTTTCAAGGAAGGGACAGGTTGAGGAGATGCACCGCAAGAATGCGGAGCATTCTTGGCTGCGACACCGCGAAGCGGTTTCGCATAGGGTTACTGTTATTTTCTCATAAAAAATTCCGCTTGTTAATAAAATATACATTGAATTTTCTGCTTTAGTATGCTACAATATAAGAAATCACGAAATTTTCCAAAGGGAGACATATTTATGAAGATCAATTCCAATTATAAAAACCTTAAAGCAAGCTATCTCTTCTCAGATATTGCAAAAAAGACCGCGGCATACAAGGAGAAGAATCCCGATGCCGATATCATACGCCTTGGAATCGGTGATGTTACGCTTCCGCTCTGCACAGCCGTGGTTGATGCCTTTCATAAAGCCGCAGATGAGATGGGCACGAAAGAATCCTTCAAAGGCTACGGTCCGGAGCAGGGCTACGGCTTTTTAAAGGATGCCATCAAGGATTATTATAAAGCCGAGGACGGCGTTGTGCTTGATGCAGACGAGATATTCATCTCCGACGGCGCAAAGAGCGATCTTGGAAACATACTTGACATTTTCGCAAAGGACAACACTGTGCTTGTGCCCGATCCTGTGTATCCCGTGTATGTTGATACCAATATCATGGACGGAAGAAATATTGTGTACATGAACGGTACTGCGGAAAATAATTTTCTTCCCATGCCCGATGATTCCGTTGATGCAGATATAATTTACCTCTGCTCCCCCAACAATCCCACAGGTGCGGCGTACAATCATGCACAGCTTAAAGAATGGGTAGATTATGCCACCAAAAAGGGCGCAATAATCCTCTTTGATGCGGCTTATGAGTCATTTGTAATTTCAAAGGAGCTTGTTCGCTCAATTTATGAAATTGAGGGTGCAAGAAACTGTGCTATTGAATTCTGCTCCTTCTCCAAGACCGCAGGATTTACGGGTACACGCTGCGGATGGACTGTTGTTCCTATGGAGCTTGAGGCTGACGGTATGAGCCTTAACAAAATGTGGCTTCGTCGCCAGACCACCAAGTTTAACGGCGTTTCCTACCCTGTACAGCTTGCGGCGGCGGCTGTGTTTACGCCTGAGGGACGCGCGCAGATCGCAGAAAATCTCTCCTACTACAGAGAAAATGCAAAAATCATCACCGCGGCTCTTGATGAGCTTGGAATTTGGTATACCGGCGGCGTAAATTCTCCCTATATCTGGCTTAAATGCCCGAATGGCATGGGATCATGGGAATTTTTCGACCTGCTTCTTACAAAAGCAAATGTAGTGGGTACACCCGGTGCCGGATTTGGTGCTATGGGAGAGGGATTCTTCCGCTTGACCGCGTTTGGCGACCGTGAGCGCACAAGAGAAGCGGCTGAACGTATCAAAAAGCTGTTTAATTGATATTTAACGTAACATAAATAAGAAGCGTGGGCGTGTCCTTATGGGACTGTGCTCACGCTTCTTGAATATTTTAAATAAAATTTCAGAATATGCTTGACCTTGGGAAAAAAATATTGTATAATATCATTATAAGTATAACTATACCTAAAAAGGGGACAGATAAATGAATAAGCCTACTAAAAATATGCTCACGCTTGTGGCTATTGTGGCGGCAATATTTATTCCTACTTATATTGCCATTGGAAGCTATATCGGCGCACAGTTCGCGCCTGTTGATGAAAAAACCATAACAAAGCTTGAAATAACTGATGTTGGCGGAAATGTGTATTCGCTTATGGCAGATAATCCCGCGCAGGCTGTGGATATCGCCGGATTTGTTAAGATAAACGATCGCGCCATCGAACAGCCGTCGCTTCCCGATCCTCTCCTTGGTGCTGACTATTTTGAGTTCAAGTATTACAGCTATGACCGCACCCAGGTGTATAAATACTACTTTAACGAAAACGCAGGGGAAGCATATTTTGTTGATGCCAACGGAACGGCATACCATATAAGCGAATCCGATGCCGAGGCGTTTCTCTCCACAAAATATGCACGCGCACTGTATGATACCACCTCTTTCCCGCAGATGACAGTGTCCGAGCGGACCATAAATCCCACCGAGGGTGATTGGGTATATCAGACCTACAGCGGAGATTATGTAGCCCTTGACGATATTGTTGTTGAAGAGCCTACAGAGATCGTTTATCAGATGAAGGGCGCATTTGCACTTTCCTTTGACAACCGTCCCGACTTCTGCAACGTTACCATAAAAGACGGCGATAATATTGTATACAGCGACAGCTACGATAATATAGCCAACGCAGATCTTGAGGGACGCACTATTGACGTTCTTGTTGAGGCTAAGTGGTACGAAAGTGATACCGAAGCCTGCTACGGCTCGGCAGTATACAAGTTTAAGGCAAAGATACTGCTTCCTGCGGTATTCTACCTTGGAAAGACCGAGATCGAGCCCGGTGAGTTTGTAGTTATTTCCGCGAAAAACGTAGATGATCCCAGAGCTATCACATTTACAAGTGAGCCTGATATAGGATTCACACCCACCTTCTTTGAGGACGGCAGATATACTCGCGCGCTTGTTCCCGTTCCTATGGAATTTGAAGGAAACGAAGTGAAATTCACCTGCACCTACGGTGAGGTAACGCAGGAGATGAACCTTGATATCACAGAAAAGAAATTCGGAAATTCTTTCCTTGATATCAGTGCTACCGTAGCAAATCAGACAAGAACCGAGACTACTATTAAGAATTTCAACGATACTATGGCTCCCATCATAGCTGTTACCGAGTCTACTCCTCTTTGGGAGGGCACCTTCCATGAGGGAACTGCAGGCGGTAATGTTAAGATCGGTTTCGGACGTTACTGCACTATTTCCGGCACCGGCGAGACATACCGTCATCCGGGATGCGATTATATCGTAAAGCTTAACGAGAATATTATGGCAATGAACAACGGTAAGGTCGTATATGTGGGTTATCTTGATCTTCCCGGATATATGGTAGTAATCGACCACGGTCTCGGACTTAAGAGCTGGTACTGCCACCTTAACTCCACCGCTGTAAAAGTAGGAGATACAGTAAACAAGGGCGATGTTATCGGATATGCCGGCATGACAGGCTTCACAGCCCGTGAAAACTGCCACATAGCGGTATCGGTATACGATGTGCCCGTATCTCAGTACAAGCTTTGGGACGAAGGCGTAATAATGACAAAGTAAACAAGCAAAAACAAAAGACTGCTGCATCAAATGCAGCAGTCTTTTTGCGTCGTTGTACTTCGTTTGCTATATTCCCTCACCGTTAAATGACGGAATAAAGCTTTCCTTTGCGGCAGTGCCGTCCTGCACAAAGCCGTTTTTGATACCTAAATTTACAGCGTGTTCTATGAGTTTGTTATATTCGTAGGTTGTCACGCGGCGGTCAAGTTCAGGATATTTTTCCGAGTCAAGAGTGGGCATTGGCGTGTATTGGCTCATGAGACTGTAGTATACGGTGTTTTCGTACTCGGAAAACAGATAGTCGAGCACCTTTTTAGATTCCGAAAGCTGTCCCGGCAGAAGCAGATGGCGTATTATTACACCTCTTGTCATCATTCCGTCGGAATCGAATTTTGCCTCTCCGATATGCTTTGCCATCATTCTTAAAGATGCTTTGGCATGAATGGGATAATCGGCGGCACCGGAGTATTTTTCGGAAAGTTCGGGAGAAATATACTTAAAATCGGGAAGATATATATTTATTTTGTCCGCTATGTTGCAAAGTGCGGTAGGATTTTCATATCCGCTGGTATTGTAGACGATGGGAAGCGTAAGCCCCATGGTTTTTGCAATGTCTATTGACTTGGCAATTCCGGGGGCGAACATTGTTGGTGTGACAAGGTTTATGTTGTGCACTCCCGTGTCTTGGAGGCGTATGAAAATCTCCGCAAGGCGGTGTGGGTCAATATCAATTCCGTGATCGGCAGCATTTCCTCTCGAAATAGCGGAATTTTGACAGTATGCACATTTTAGCGTGCATCCGCAGAAGAATACCGTACCGGAGCCGTTTTTTCCGGATATACACGGTTCTTCCCACATATGGGGCGCGGCACGGGCAACTCTTATGGCATCTGACTGACCGCAAAAGCCTTTGGTACAGCTTCGGTCAACATTACATTCACGCGGGCAAAGTTTGCAGCCGTCCATGGTCATTCTCCCATGGGCGAAGCCGTCTCGCCTGCCAAAAATGCGTGGAGTGCCGCTATTTGAGCTTCATCCGTAATTATTCCCGGCTTATAGAGATCGGTATAAACGTAGCAGGGAATGATCTCATCTGAAATATCGGTAATTTCTCCCTCGGTAGCAGTAAGGGTGATGCGGTAGACAATGGTACGGTTTTCCTCACTGCGTGAGCCGCCGAAAACGAAGTTTCCAAGTGAATGAACTATGGTTTTCCCTTTATAAATCTCAATTGGCTGAAGCACATGAGGATGACCGCCTATAACAAGATCAATTCCGTTGTCTATCATGCGGCGTGCGCCTGCGGCTTTCCATTCATCCGGCTCGTGTACACGTTCTGTGCCACCGTGAAAATACACGATCTTGTAATCTGCATCAACCTTTGCCATTTTATCGCTGATTATGCGGTCATAGCCGGTGTAATAAAATGTGGTGCAGTAAAGAGCAACAGTGAACCCCTCTTTTTCAAGGGTGATGATGCTTTCGTTGTCCCCCCACATGACATCTGCGGCTTCAAGAGCGGCTCTGGTATCGTCATATCCGATTTTTCCGTAATCCTCGGAGTGATTGTTGGCAAGGGAAACAATTTCAATGCTTCCCTCATTCAGAATTGCGGTGTTGGCGGTGGTAGACTTATACCAATATGCAGGAGTGTACCCCTTGTTTCTGGTTTTTGCATCGGGATTGTCCGTGAATACGTTTTCAAGATTCGCAACAGTCCAATCGTCGGATTCGAAAAGCTCTGTGAAGTTTTCAAAGAAGTATGACGGGCCAACCTCTTTGGCGAGCAGATTGAAAGACCCCTCATATTCTCCGCCGCGGTCTGTTGCCAGCATACAGTCGCCGATGAATGACATTGTGATTGTGACAGGCTCAGGCGGCGGTTCCGTTTCGCTTTCCGCAGGTGTGGCAGATATATCAGGGGCGGCTGTTGTCATTTCCTGTGGTAATGTCAGATATGGAGCTTGTGGCAGTGATGGAGAGGTGCTGAATGAGCAGGCACAAATAATCGGTATAGCACACACCACAGACATGATTAAAGTAAGCTTTTTTATCATAATAATCACATTCCTTTCCGACGTCAGCACATGATAAAATGGCAGATGCTTTAATTATATCACGTAACAGCGGTGATTGCAATAGCCTATATGCAAATTAATCACCGCGATAATTTGCGGACGAAAAAGATCGGCAGTCGTTTGACTGCCGATCACGTTATTTTATGTACTTATCTCTTAAGCTGGAGATCGTAGTGTACGTCGTAAGCCTTTTCCTCATCGGTGAACTTGGGAAGTGTGTTGATAACTTCGCCGTTGTTCCACTTGCGATCGCCTACATCATCGGTTGTACCCATAACGGTAACGTTGAGCTGACGACGGCGTGCACGAACATGGTCCCAGTCGACGAAATAGATGTGAGCGAACTCGCCGCCATCCAGCTTGCCGTCCTTGATGGTCATGGTCTCGCTGCGGCCGAAGAAGACGGAACGCAGATGACCGTCGGTGTTCATGGAGGTGAAGTTGCCGGGCTCGTTTACGTATCTGCCGAACTTTGCATGGATCGGTCCGGGATGACGGTAGTCGCCCTCATCAGCAAAGTCGGGGATCATCTTGCGCATGATGTCAAGAAGGTCGTGCTGGAGATACTCAAGGTCGAAGGAGTCGATGTCGTGAGAGCACTCCTGGATCATTACAGAGCAGGTGGTGTGGTGAGAAGCGATACAAACAGTACCGTTCTTGATGCCGGAAGCCTGTACGATCTCGATTATTTCCTTGGAAACATCGTGGAAGGTGGGGATCCAGCCGCGGGACTGAAGCTCAAGCTCTTTCTGAAATACTTTGAATTCCATTTTGAAAATCCTCCAAAAATAATAATTTTAAAATCACAGCGCAGAATGCGTATGCGCACCTTGCGCATATAAATTTTTATTTGTGTCTTTCGTCGTATGCACGGCGAACTGCCGAGATCATTTCATCCACCATAGCTGCGCGGTCAGCCGCTTTTGCTACGCCGGAGGAAGAACCGGTGGCATCCGCACCTGCGATGATGGTGTTGTATACATCCTCGCCGTTTGCGATACCTGCGGCAGTAAGCACGAGAATTTCCGGATCAACGTCCTTAACGGAACGGGTTGCCGCTTCTACATATTCCGGACCTACGCTGACTCCTGTTCCGATAAGCTCGGACGGCTCAGCTACTATAATATCGGGCTTAAGGGTGGCGATTTTTGCCGCCTCGGCAGAGGAATCTGCGCACACGATAGTGGTAAGGCCAACTTCGTCTGCACGCTCAATTGTTTTTGCCAGAACATCGAACTCAAGTGGCTTTTCGCAGTGATTGAGCATTACGCCGTCTGCGCCTGCGGCAACGAGGGATTCGGGGAGAATGTCCGCAAGTCCGCGTCCCGGAACGATGGGATCCATATGGGGAGCGAAAACAAAAATGTTCTTTGTTGCTTCCTTAACGCGGCGTATATCCACCACGGGAGTAGTAAAGATGATGCTTACACCGTATTTTTCGGAAGCGGCATCTGCGGCTTTTGCAAGCTCCAGAATATCATCGCCATAGAGGTAGGATTTAGGACCTATCTCGAAAAACGGTGTTGTGATTTTACACTTTTTTGCCATTAGAGCACACACTCCTTATTTTCAAAATTACAAGTTGATTATACACTATATTTTCCTTTTAGTCAATATGATTTTCTCAAATTTATTATAATTTTCGAAAAGGTTAGTGATTTGCACATATTGCGCCCATAAATTTGGCTATTTTGCGAATTGAAAATTATCTCGAAAAAGGTTATCATTTATGATAAGGATACAGAGGGGTATGAGTGCAGATTTGTTTGTATGAAGAATTACGGTCGCTTTTTGAAAAAAGCTCCGCAAAAACTTTATACAAAAAATATGTATTATAACCGATATGATTGCAGGGCGTTTGAGCGCACTGTTCGCGCCGCCTTCATGGCCCCGCACCATTACGGCGGCTTGGTTGGCGGTAAGTCTTCGTAGGGGACGGTACTGTTTACTTGGACGACTGTTCCATATCTCAAACGGTTTTCGCAAAATTAGCCTGCGTAATGGTGCGGGGCCATGGAGCAGGCGCGCCAAAGCAGATGAAACGATTACCAATATACAAAGTATATAGCGTTGCCATTCCCTATATAAAGTTTTTTGCACAGCTTTTTTTCAAAAAAGCGCGTAACTCCCATATGTAAACAAATCTGCACTCATAACCCCTAAACCACATAAAAAACGGAGGATACAGAGATGATAAACGAAAACGCGCTTGCGGCGGCTAAGGCTGCCTATGACATTGAAGCTGAGTGCATAGTAACGATGAAGGAATATTTTGATGAGGAGCAGTTTTCAAGGGCGGTAGAGCTTCTTTCAAACGCTCCGCGTATAGGCGCGGCAGGATGCGGACATTCAGGCATTATCTGCCAGCATTTTGCGCACCTTATGTGCTGTATTGAGCGTCCGGCTAGATTTATTTCTCCGGCTGAGGCGGTACACGGCGCAACAGGCTTTCTCCAGAGGGGCGACGTTATGGTGCTTGCTTCCAGAGGCGGAAAGACTAAGGAGCTGCTCCCTATAATGGAAATTTGTCAGACTAAAGGTGTTCATATTATAGCTGTTACCGAAAATCTTGAATCCCCCCTTGCACTTGGCGCAGAGGTTGTCATAAAGCAGTATGTTAACCGCGAGACGGATAAATACAATATGCAGGGTACTACCAGCACCACCGCTCTTTGTATGCTGTTCCATGCGCTTCAGGCGGCTGTTATCGAGGAGACCGGCTATAAGAGTGAGCAGTTTGCACTTATCCACCCGGGCGGAGCTGTGGGTGAAAGACTTAACAAAAAATCTCTTTAATTTTCGGAGGAATCATGGCAGGCAGCAATCTTAAAATAGATGTGCGTAGGAGTAAGATACTCGATATGCTTCGACGCGACGGTAAAGTTTATGTATCGGCACTTAGCCGTGAGCTTGGTGCGACTCCTGTGACCATACGAAATGATCTTGCGGCGCTTGAAGAAGACGGCTATCTTGTGCGTATGTCAGGCGGAGCGATTTTATCCGCAATTACCGCTGATATTACAGTGGATGATACCGCACTTAGGTTAAGAGATAACTATTCTGAGAAGAAAGCTATAGCCAAGGCCGTGTCAGCCATGATTTTTGACGGTGCTACGCTCTTTATCAATTCCGGCTCCACAACACAGTGCATAGCCGCAGAGCTTAAGTCACGTCAAAACCTTAATATCGTTACAAACTCTATATCGGTGGCGAACACCTTGGCGGATTTTCCCACATTCAGGGTGATACTTCTCGGCGGTGAGATAAATCCCAAGTACGGATTCACCTACGGCGGCGATGCCCAGGAGCAGCTCAGCCGATATAAGGCGGATTTTGCCATACTGTCGGTTGACAGCGTGAGCCGCGATGGCATCACCACGTATCATTCCGAGGAGGCAATAATTGACAGGATGATGATAGCATCAGCAGGTCACACAATTATTGCGGCGGATTACACAAAGCTTGGACACGTTGGTTTTACGCGCGTAAGCGAATGCACAGCAGGTATACATCTTGTAACCGATTCCAAAGCATCGGATGATGATGTGAGCACTGTTCGCGACCTTGGTGTTGAGGTCAGTATTGTTTAATATTAAAGGGCCTCTGCTTTTGGCGGAGACCCGATTTTTATTTTTATTGACTCGGTTTTGCTAAGAAACACATTTTTAGTATCGGCATATACTGTAACAGTAACTAACGGAGGTACATATATGCCGGAAATTCGGGAATATAACCGCGCGAGAGCGGTTGCATATGCAAGACGGTGGGCGTTTTCACGAAATCCGCTGTTTTTCGATTTTACAGGACGTGGAGGAAACTGTACCAGCTTTGTGTCGCAGTGTATACTTGCCGGATGCTGTCAGATGAATTTCACTCCTGATTTTGGGTGGTACTATATCTCATCGGATGAGCGCGCCGCAGGGTGGACGGGAGTGGAGTTTTTCTATAATTTCATTACCGCAAATGCTGAGGAGCCGGGAGTGGGTGACGGTCTTGGACCGTTTGGACGTGAGGTCCGCGGTCAGATACTGTCCCTTGGGGACGTAATACAGCTTGGACGGCGTGACGGTGACTACTATCACACCCTGATCGTTACGGGATACGGGCGCAGAACATATCTTGTGTCTGCACACAGCGACGATGCCTACAACCGACCGCTGTCAAGCTACAACTACAGCCGTATCAGATATATACACATTGAGGGTTATCGCACGGATGAGCGGTTTGTGTCAAACTGCTTTGACGACCTTATTAACGGCGTTTCGCTTGGAATTTAGAGAAAATATGTTTAACCATTGAAATATAATAGGCACACTCTATTTTTAAATGCGTTGCAAAATAGAGTGTGCTCTTGTTTTTTGTATGTATTTGATTTTAATAAATACTAACGTTTGTCTTTAATATCCTATACCCATTAAAATAGCGGAAAAGGTAGACCAAAAGACAGTTGAAAAAATTATTCCGACAACCCATGAAATTATTCCGGCAATTCCGCAGGCTTTTGCTTTGCGAGGTGTTTCTTTGTGCTTGACCGGCCAATAAATAATACCGAATAAAGGGATTAAGACTGATAATATCACAAGTCCTACACTTACCTGATCGTTTGGAGATATAATCGTCTGATTTGATTCCTGAACTGCACATCCGCAATTTACGCAGATCATAGCATTCTCCATTATTTCTTTTCCGCAATGTTGACAGAATTTCATATTCTGTACCTCCTATGATTTTTTTGTTTTATCCAATGTATACATTAGATAATGAATACATTATATCACGCGCAAGTCTATTTGTCAAGCCTTTTTTAGTATATAATAATGACATTATATAATGCGGAGGTGATATAATGACGCTCAGAATCTTGGATATATTAAAAGAAAAGGGAAAAACCAAATATTGGCTATATATTCAATTAGGACTCAGCTATCAAAACTTCAACAGGATTGTCAACAATCAAACAGCCAGCATAAAATTTGAAAATCTGAAAGCAATTTGTGATATTCTTGAATGTACTCCAAATGATTTGTTTGTTGAGTATTATGGAAAATCCTGATGTAAACGCAACCGCAATGTATAAGATAAACTGCAAAAAGGCTTTATCCCTGTGTTTTTGGGATAAAGCCTCTTGTGTTTTAAATGTTGATTATCAAATTTTTAGATAAGCGAGGTTTTCGATATCAGATTAAACCCTCAATCTTGTCCGCTGCCTTGTCGAGATAGTCATTCTCCATAAGCTCAAGCATACCCTTGTCGCAGAGTGCCGCAAGGCGTGGGTCAATAGGCATCTTGGCAAGAACATCGTAGCCGAACTTTTCAGCAACCTCTGCAATGTGGCTCTCACCGTAGATGTTGTAATCCTTGCCGCAGTCAGGGCATTTGAAGTAGGACATATTTTCTACAATGCCGAGCACGGGAATGTTCATCATCTTTGCCATGTTTGCAGCTTTTGCCACGATCATGGAAACAAGCTCCTGAGGGCTTGTTACGATAATGATTCCGTCAAGGGGAATTGATTGGAACACTGTCAGCGGAACGTCACCTGTTCCCGGAGGCATATCCACGAACATGAAGTCAACATCGTCCCAGATAACGTCTGTCCAGAACTGCTTAACGGTTCCTGCAATAACGGGACCTCTCCATACAACAGGGGTGGTCTCCTCAGGAAGAAGAAGGTTGACGCTCATCATCTTGATTCCGGTCTTGGACGCAAGAGGGAAAATACCTCCTGTTCCGTCGCCCATTACCTCGCCCTTTACGCCAAATGCTTTGGGGATGGACGGGCCTGTAATGTCAGCATCAAGAATAGCGGTGTTGTGACCGCGACGGCTCATGAGCACCGACAGCATGGAGGTAACGATGGACTTGCCCACGCCGCCCTTGCCGCTGACGATACCGATGACTTTTTTTATGTTTGATAATTCGTGCGGCTTTTCAAGAAGACTCTGCTTCTCGCGTGACGCACAGTTTGAAGAGCAGGTAGAGCAGTCATGAGTGCATCCGGACTGCGGCTTGTCCTGCGTATCATCATGGATCATCGTGCAAAACTCCTTTCAAAAATAACTTTCAGTAACTATTATAGCTCATATTTCAAAAAATTGCAAGCCTTTTGACGCTTTAATGAAATTTTTACGGTTTGTTGAAGAATTGTAATTGAATCGCCGTGAAATTTGGCGTATAATCTATAATATATTCTGAATTTCGGAGGAAATGTGCAATGAAAGAGAAAATAATGAGGTTTTTCTGGGGTCGCTACGGCGTTGACCCTCTCGGATACGGTATAATAATATTATCAATGGCGTTTTCGCTTGCTTCTTCTCTTACAAAAGAGGCATCGGATATTGCATCATATATACTCTGGCTTCTTTCCTATGCACTTCTTGGATGGGCTGTATTCAGGATGCTTTCACGCAACATTTCTGCAAGACGCCACGAAAACGATAAGTTTACCCGTGTGTGGAAGCCCGTTAAGAAGTGGTTCAAGCTTCAGTATAACCGCATGAAAGACATAAAGACACACAGATATTTCTCCTGCCCGAACTGCAAAAACAATCTGCGTGTTCCGAAGGGCAGGGGAACGATTACTATTACCTGTCCCGTGTGCAAAACTAAATTTGACCGTAAGAGCTGAGGGGAGTTATCCTTTGAAAGCCTTTATGAGCCTGAATACCTGCTCCGCCGTGTCCGTAAGGTCGCGGCGGGCGTTTTTTGTATCCATTGCTTCCTCTAATGTGCAAATGCTTCTGCGAATGGGGAAGAATGCATCAATTCCGGCACTGTTGCAGGCGGAGGCATCCCGTGTGACTGCACCGGCAAAGGCTATGCACGGCTTACCGTGCTTTTTTGCAAGCGCGGCAACACCTGTAGGCGCTTTGCCCATGGCGCTTTGGGAGTCAAGCCGTCCCTCGCCGGTAACAACGATATCAGCCTGTTTTATATGTTCTTCAAGTCCCACCGCATCAAGTACAAGCGTTATGCCGGAAATAAGCTCTCCGCCGAGAAATTCCCGGAGGGCAAAGCCCATTCCTCCTGCCGCACCGCAGCCGGGATAGTCCTTGTTTGCCTGTGGATACTTTTCCTTTGTAAGTTCAGCAAATCTGCAAAGCCAGCCGTCCATATTGCGGATCATTTCCTCGTCTGCACCCTTCTGCGGACCGAAAACGGCACTGCATCCAAGCTCTCCGCAAAGTGGATTTTTCACATCGCAGGCTACACGCACGCGGCACTCCCGAAGTCCGTTTATAATATCGCTATCCTCAATCCCGGAGAGGTTCGCAAGACCCCTTGCGCCAAGTGGGATTTTTTTGCCGTCTTTATCCAAAAATCCAAATCCGAGAGCGGAGAGCATACCTGTTCCGCCGTCGTTTGTTGCGCTTCCGCCAATGCCTATTATCAGATCGCGGCATCCGAGGCTTACAGCATCCGCTATAATTTCACCAACGCCGTATGTTGTGGTGTTAAGCGGATTGCGCTCCTCCTTTGCAAGCTGCGGAAGACCTGCCGCTGCCGCCATTTCGATTATGGCTGTGTTCCCTGCCACAAAATATGTGCAGTCGGTCTCACGCATGAGCGCATCGTGGGCGCGGACAGTACGAAGCGTTCCGCCAAGTGCTGCCGCAAGTGCTTCGGCAGTTCCCTCACCTCCATCGGCAAGAGGAGATATATGGCAAACAGCATTAGGGAAGACTTTGCGTATTCCGTCTGCTGTGGCATTTCCTGCTTCAGGTGAGGACAAGCTCCCTTTAAAAGAATCTATGGCAATAGCTATATTCATAATAAACTCCTGTGAATTTTATATTTTTTATAATTATACCATTTTAACACGCGATTTTCAAGGTATGATACAACATTTTTTGTATATATTTAATTAAATTTGCGATTTTCCTTGAATACGGAGGAAAAATGTGTTACAATATCTATAATTAAGATTATTTTTGAGGTAATAGCATGGCAGATAAAGAAAAATACCTTGAATGCGGTAAAATCATAAACACACACGGTGTGCGCGGTGCCTGCAAAATAGAATCGTGGTGCGATACCCCGGAGGTGTTGTGCCAAATAAAAACGCTCTACTATAAAAAAAGGGACGAATATCTGTCCCTTGAAGTAACAAAGGCATCTGTACACAAGGGATGCGCACTTGTGTATTTTTACGGAATAGATTCATTAGAGGCGGCAGAGCTTCTTAAAAACCGCGTGGTGTATGCGGACCGTGAGGATATTCCCATTGATGATGACCGTGTATTTATTGCGGACATCATCGGTCTCCCTGTTTTTGATGAGCGTAACGGAAAACGCCTCGGTATGCTTTCCGAGCTTATCGAAAGTCCCGCATCCGACCTCTTTTCTGTAAAAACAGAGGACGGCAGAGATGTGCTTGTTCCGGCGGTTGAAGAATTTATCGGACATATTGACGACGGCAGAGTATTTCTCCGTCCCATTCCCGGAATGTTCGAGGATGCGGAGAGCGAAGATGAGATTTGACATTATGACCCTTTTCCCCGACGTGGTGGATACTGTGCTTTCATCGAGCATAATCGGCAGAGCACAGGACGGCGGACTTGTGGAGGTACATACTCACAATATACGGGATTTTTCCGAGAATAAGCACCGCCGTGTGGATGATACGCCCTATGGCGGCGGAATGGGAATGCTTATGAGTGCAGTGCCTATATACGGATGTTTTAAATCTGTTGTGGAAGCTCAGCGTGAGTCTGACGAAGCCCTCGGCAGACCTGCAAAACGCCGTGTTATCTATATGTCGCCGCGAGGCAAGGTGCTGACGCAGAAGCGTGCCTTTGAGCTTACAAAATACGATAACCTCATTATCCTCTGCGGACATTATGAGGGCGTTGACGAGCGTATAATTGAGGAAATCGTTGACGAGGAAATTTCCATCGGGGACTATGTTCTCACAGGCGGAGAGCTTCCTGCCTGCGTGCTTGTGGACTGCGTTTCCCGTATGCTTGACGGCGTGCTTACAAATGAGGATTGCTGGCGCGGTGAGAGTATCGCATCGGGAATGCTTGAATATCCGCAGTATACACGTCCCTATGATTTTCGCGGCAGACTTGTGCCGGATGTGCTTCTTTCCGGACATCATGCCAATATTGAAAAATGGCGGCGTGAGGCGGCAATAAAGAAAACCATGGAGTGCCGTCCCGAGCTTTTGCAGGGCACAGAAGTGGGAATCGAGAAAACAAACAGCGATGAGGAAGAGCTTAAAAATGGCAGATAAAGGGAACAAAACAGGCGGACGTGCCGTCAAAACCGTAGCGGTCATGATGGGAGCTACGGTCATAGCAAAGCTTCTCGGTATGCTTCGCGGTGTTCTTCAGGCGAATGCCTACGGAACATCCTCGGCGGCAAATGCTTTTACTGCCGCATCAAAGCTTCCGCTTGCTTTCTTTGATATGTTTCTTGCGGCGGCAGTGCTTGGATGCTTCATACCTGTGTATAACAGCTTCAAGGAACGTGATGCGGATGGCTCGTCCACGAAAGAGGCAGATGCTTTTGCCTGCATATTTGTAAATTTCATAGTTGTTCTATGCGGCGTGTTGGCGGCAGTGGGAATCATATTCGCCGAGCCGTTTATCTCCCTTATTACACGGGGACTTGATGCGCAGACAGTAGCACTTGCAGTCACGCTTACGCGTATAATGTTTCCGCTTGTTATGTTCACGGGAGCGGCATATACGCTTGTGGGCGTGCTTCAGTCAAAAGGCTCGTTTATTGCTCCTGCACTTATCAGCGCCGTGTCAAACGCAGGTGTTGTGCTGTATCTTGCTGTATTCAATGAGCCACTTGGAGAAAAAGGCATATACGGTCTTGCCGTGGCTTATCTTTTGTCGTGGCTCATACAGTTACTTACACTGATTGTGCCGCTTCACCGCAAGGGATTTCGCTACAGACTGCTCTTTGATTTAAAGAATCCTGCCCTGATACGCGCACTTAAAATGGCACCGCCCATTATGATAGGCTCGTGGCTTGCACCGGCAGGTGTGCTTATCGGACAGTATTTTGCGGCACAGGTTGCGGCACAGAGTGGTGTTGCCGGAGCTACTACTGTTTTTGACTATGCAAACAATATTTATATAATAATCGCCGGAACGCTTACTTACAGTATATGCAACTATACTTTCCCGAAAATATCAAAGCTGTCTGCATCCGGTGAAACACATGAATTCGGAGAAACTGTACGTGGAGGAATCACGTCAGCACTGTTTATAGTTATCCCCTTTATGGCGGCGGCAACTGTACTTCGTGGCGAGGGAACAGCCATTGTTTATATGCGCGGAGAATTTACACCGACTGATGCCGCAAATACGGCGCGTGCTCTTGGGTTTATACTGCCTGCTATGCCGTTCTTCTGTGTTACAGAGCTGTTCTCACGCGTGTTCTATTCCAAAAATATGCCGCGGATTCCTATGTATGCGGCACTCGGCGGAATTGGGGCAAATTTCGCAGTCGGCGCACTGCTTGTGAACTTTAAGCTTCTTGATATCGGTGCGGTTGGTGCTGCAAATGCGGCAGGACAGGCTGCCTCGGCAATAATTCTTCTCATTTTTGCATCAAAGCGGCTTGACGGTGTTCTCTCGGCAAGACTTGCTGTAAATGCGGTAAAAATAATATGCGGCGGAGTGCTTGTGTTCGCAGTAACTTTTGTAATGCGACGGCTTCTTGCAAGCACACCGTTTGAAGCTTCCTTTGCGGTAAATGCAATCAAGGCGGCTGTAAGCTTTGCACCGGCAGTTATTGCATATCTTTTGTTTGCAAAGCTTGCTAAGATAAAAATTTCGGAATAATTTCAGAGGGAGGTATACTTTTGATAAGAAAAAACACAGAGTCGACAGAAAATGACTCCGGCGTTGGTATCATTAAATCATCGCTTATACTGTCACTTCTTGGACGGGCATCCTCGTGGATATACAGAAAGCTGTCACTTGGCCTTATCGGCGGATTGTTTTCTTCATATGACAGGGAAAATAAGGCGGTGACGGACAGTGCCGCGGTTTGCGGAATGCGGCGACTGGCTCTTGGTGACAGGCTCATTACGCCGGCAAAGAGATATATAGCGCGCGGAATTGAAAACAGTACGATACTTGATTTTGTCAGAAGAACGCTTGACGGAATGCTGTCAAGCTCCATGAAATCCTACGGTATCTTTATGTTTTCGGCGGCACTTTACAGTGCGGTGGTATATCTTTTTAAAACCTTTCGTCTTGACTCCGGGAGCGGAGTTGATATTAGTGTAATACTTACGCTTACAATAATGCTTATTATGTCGGTAATGATGATAGCATCAAGGCAGAATCTTGCAGGCGCACTGCTTACAAGTCCATCGGCGAGGTTGGTGCTTTTTAAGCTCGCCGGAATACGTCAGGAGACTTTTGAGGGACGTGAGGAGAAAGAGGGAAAATTTAACGTAGCTTTTATAGCCGGTCTTGTTTTCGGAGTGATGTCCTTCTTTGCCCATCCTCTTGTACTGCTTATCGGGATTCTCGGTTTGATAGCCGCCTATATTGTGTTTATTAAACCCGAATTCGGTGTCCTTGCCGTTATCTGCGTGCTTCCGTTTGCACCTACAATGGCTCTTGTGGGCGCGGTATTCTATATCTCATTCTGCTTCTTGCTTAAAGCAATGTGTGGGCGGCGTTCGATCAAACTTGATCTTATGGATGGGGTCGTGCTGATCTTTATGCTGCTTATGATAGGCGGGGGATTTGTTGCGGCATCAAGCGCAAGTATCAAGCCCATGCTTGTATATGTTGCCTTCATGCTTGGTTACTTTCTAACGGTAAATCTTATCCGTACCCGCGATTGGGTCATACGGTGTATTGTCGGTGCAGTAAGTTCATGTACCCTTGTATCCCTGTACGGTCTGTATCAGAACTTTTTCGGATCAGTGGAGAAGACATGGCAGGATTCCGATATGTTCAGTGAAATAGAGGGCCGTGTGGTATCAACATTCGAAAATCCCAATGTTCTTGCCGAATATCTCATAATGGTGATTCCGCTGATGCTTGCCGCATTTGTTGTATCAAAAACACCCAAGGCAAGGCTTGCGGCTGCCATAGCCGGACTCTCTGCGGCAGGCTGTCTTATCTATACATGGTCGCGCGGTGCGTGGCTTGGGTTTATAATAGGCATTCTCATATTTATGCTTATGTACAGCCGAAATACGCTGACAGGACTGCTTTTCTGCTCACTCGGAATACCGTTCCTTCCCTTTGTGCTTCCTGCGAGCATCACACAGCGGTTTTTGAGTATAGGAAATCTTGGTGACAGCTCAACATCATACCGCGTTAATATCTGGCGTGGAGTTATCAACATGGTGCAGGATTATTGGCAGTGCGGAATCGGAATCGGCAATGACTCGTTCAGGCTTGTCTACCCGCTCTACGCGCTGTCGGGAATTGAGACAGCTCCCCATTCGCACAATCTTTATTTGCAGATACTTGTTGAGCTTGGTGCGGTGGGACTTATAGTTTTCGTGGCGGCGATATTCATATATATCCAAAGCAGTCTGACACTGCACGTGAATGAGAGCCGTTCGGACAAATACTTTTCAAATGCTGTGTTCTGCGGTATGCTTGCAGTGCTTGCACAGGGAATGACGGACTATATATGGTACAATTACCGTGTGTTTTTGATGTTCTGGCTTATGCTGGGACTTGGTGCTGCAATCAGAAAAACGCTGAATTCCACAGCGGCGGAAGATATATATTGATAAAGCGGAGGAAAATATGGGAACTACAGTGAAAAAACACAGATTTAATGCGGTGGATGCCGCAATTATAATAGTTATAGCGGTGATTATTGTTGCCGCAGTTATGTTCTTCTCAATGGGGGGAACAGAAACTATAAATCAAACGGTCAAAATAGAATATGTTGTTGAATTTCGGACAATAAGAAACGAATTTGCGGATAATTTTGCCGTTGGAGAGGGCGTTGTGGACTCGGTTGCCAAATATCATCTCGGTGAGGTGATTGATTATGCTGTGGAGCCTGCAATATACAACGGAAACGATTTTTCCGCCGGCGCACTTGTGTCAAGCGTACATCCGGAGCATTCAAATGTTCGTCTGAGTGTTGCGGCGGAGGCAACTGTCGGGGCAGACGGAAGATATGTGCTTGACGGCGGATACGATATCTCGGTAGGCACTACAATGTACGTAAGACTTCCAAATTATACGGGTGTCGGATACTGCACGGAATTATCTGAAACGGAGGGTCAGTCATGAATGATAGCAGCATAAAGAAAACGAAAAAGCTCAGACCTAACATCATTGATTTATTGATAGTTGTGGTCGTACTTGGTGCTGTAATAGGTATCGCACTTCGAATGGGTATTGTTGAGAAGGTGATAACAAGCAGCAGTGTGGAGCCTGCACGCATTTCATTTTTGGTACAGGACATAAACAGCGATTCTTATAATTATTTCAATGCAGGCGATGTGTTCTACAGCGATACTCATAAATGCTATTTCGGAACTCTTGAGGAGAAGCCCTACGACCTTCCTGCGGAGATGTATATCGCCGGTGCGGACGGCACTCTCATAAAATCCTATTCGCCCACAGACCCGGACGATCCCACAAAGAGCAGCCGCATTGATGTTCGCGGAAAAATACTTTCATCGGGAGTTTTCAGCAGTGAGGGATTTCTGCTTGGAGGCACAACATATATTGCACCGGGATCGAAAATCACTGTTGAAAGTAAAAACATAACGGTGAGCATAACGGTTACGGATATCGAAAGAATAAATCCCACAGAATGAAAAAGTGCCGTATAATGGAAAAATATCCCATTATACGGTGTTTTTTTGTTAAAAGCTCCTAATTTAACAGATAAAGTGAACTATAGTTTGACAATTTATATGCAAAAGGACTATTGATTTTATTTGAAAAATTTGATATACTATAATCAGCGTATCTTTGATATGATTTACCGCCCGTGTGCCGGAGTACAGGTTTGGTGCCGTGCGTAGATTGAATTTAAACTTTTTGTACCGAAATATACAAATCTAATGTTAGGAGCGAACTTATTATGATATCCCGTAACGTGACCATCCGCAACAATGTGGGTCTCCACGCAAGACCTGCTACATTTTTTATTCAGAAAGCCAACTCATTCCAAAGCTCTATCTGGGTGGAGAAGGAAGACAGACGCGTTAATGCAAAGAGCCTTCTCGGCGTTCTTTCTCTTGGTATTACCAAGGGGATGACTATCACTCTTATTGCTGACGGAAACGACGAGAACGATGCACTTGACGGTCTGTGCGAGCTCATCGACACCGGCTTTGGCGAATAATCCGATCTGTCGGATTTATTATGCAGGGTTGCCGTACATACGGACACTTGCTGAGATTTAATAGTTTTGACGGGTCGCGGTGTGCTTTTTGTGCGGTGACTCGTCTTTGCTTTAATTAAGAGATACTAGCGATATGTGAGGTAGTTTATGGAAACATTCGGAGTTGAAAACGGCAATACCAGCCGTCGTGCCGGGCTGCTTGAAAAAGCAAACAGCCTGCCCCAGCGTCCGGGTGTATACATTATGCGCGACAAGGGCGGCAAGGTTGTATATGTGGGAAAATCCAGGTCGCTTAAAAACAGAGTATCGCAGTATTTTCATGAGTCTGCACACCATAATGAAAAGACAAAGCGTATGCTTCTTTGCGTGCACAGCTTTGATTATATTCTTACGGATACCGAAATAGAAGCACTGTCTCTTGAAAACAGCCTCATAAAGCAGTATGCACCTAAGTACAACATAAAGCTGAAGGATTCCAAAACCTACCCGTATCTTAAACTGACCGTAAACGACGAGTATCCGAAGCTGTCGGTAACGCGCAGACGCCTTTCCGACGGCGCGAAATATTACGGTCCTTATTCAGGCATATCGGCGGTTTACAATATACTGGGCACTGTTCAGAAATCATTTGGGATAGCTTCCTGCAATAAGGAATTTCCGCGCGATATAGGCAAGGGCAGACCCTGCCTCAACAAGCATATCGGAATATGCTGTGCACCCTGCACGGGAGATGTTTCAAGCGATGAATATAAAGCCATATTCAAAGAAGTAAACAGCTTCCTTCGCGGATCTTTTCGTGAGTGTGAGCAGTCTCTGCGCGAAAAAATGGAATATGCATCGGAAAATCTGATGTTTGAAGCTGCCGCCCGTTACCGTGACCGCATAGAGGCACTGTCAAAGCTGTGGCAGAGGCAGAAGGTTGTCGGCTCTCCCGATATGGAAGAGGATGTTATCGCGCTGTATACCGACGAGGTTTGCTCCTGCATATCCGTATTCTATATACGTGGCGGAAGTATTACGGATAACGATCATTTCCTGTTTCCTGCTGAGCAGATCATCGACGAGGAAAATATGTCGGCGTTTTTGTCGGAGCTTTACAATATCCGTGAATATGTGCCGCACGATATAATACTTGATTTTGTACTTCCGGATGAGGAGCTTGAAGCACTTAGTGAGATGATTCGTATGCGCGTTGGATATAAGCCGGATATTCGTACTCCGGAGAGAGGGGACCGACGCAGGCTTTGCGAGATGGTATACGACAACGCAAAGCAGCAGGCACTGCTTTACAAGGCTCAGTCCGAGAAAGATAATAAGGTGCTTATAAAGCTTGCTTCCATGCTGAAACTTGAAGTCGTTCCCGAAAGAATCGAGGCGTATGATATCTCAAACTTCGGTAAGGACAATATAACCGCCGGAATGATAGTGGCGGAAAACGGAAAATTGAAAAAATCCGATTATCGGACATTTAAAATAAAATCTACCGACGGAATAGACGACTACGGTGCTATGCGTGAGGCGCTGGAAAGACGCCTTTCGCATCTTACCGATGAATCCTTCGGCGCGCCCCCCGATCTTATACTGCTTGACGGCGGCAAGGGACACGTTTCTGTGGTAAGAGAGCTTATGCAGGAGCTTGGGTGCGAGATTCCCGTGTACGGCATGGTGAAGGATGAATTTCATAAAACACGGGCACTGACCGATGATGTAAGTGAACTCAGTATTGCCAGAGAGCAGGCGGTGTTCCAATTTGTTTATAAGCTTCAGGAGGAAGTTCACCGGTACACCATCACACGTATGGAAAACGCAAAATCCAAAACTCTTAAGCATTCGACCCTTGAAAATATAGAGGGAATCGGTAAAATAAAGGCGAAGAGCCTGCTTTCTCACTTTAAGAGCATCGCGGCAATTAAAAAGGCGGACAAAACCGAGCTTATGCGCGTGTCAGGTATCAGTTCGGCAAATGCGGATGCTATAATCGAATATTACAGTAAACAGTCAGATACTAAGGAGAAAAATATATGAGGATCATAACGGGAAGCGCACGCGGAATAAGGCTTGAAACCCTTGAGGGGGACAAGACCCGTCCCACAGCGGAGCGCGTAAAGGAAGCAATATTCAGCATGATACAGTTTGACCTTACAGACGCATTTGTGCTGGATCTTTTTGCCGGAAGCGGTCAGATGGGACTTGAAGCTCTGAGCCGCGGTGCAGAGAAGGCACATCTTGTGGACAATTCTGCCAAGGCGGTAGAAATTATTAAGAAAAACGCACAGAAAACCCACCTTTTTGAGCGTTGTCGAGTAGTAACCGGAGATTTTGCGGATTTTCTTCGCTCAGCCAACGGAAAATACAAGTACGATTTTGTTTTTCTTGATCCGCCATACGGAAGCGGTATGCTGAAGGCATCTCTTGAGCGTATTGCGGAATACGATATCCTTTCCGATGGCGCGTGGATAATCTGCGAGGACGAAACCGACGATGTATTCTGTGGGAACGCGGCTCTTGCTGACAAGTACAATATCGAAAAGCAGAACAGATACGGAAGAGTTTATATAACAGTGCTTTCGAGAAAGGATTGATTATTATGCTGAATCCAAAACGTGCACTCGTCCCCGGAAGCTTTGACCCGCCTACAATGGGTCACTACGATCTTGTTGTGCGCGCGGCACAGATGTTTGACGAGGTTTATGTTACGGCGTTTGTAAATTCATCAAAGAGCGGATTTTTCGATGCCGAACAGCGACTCTGTATGCTTAGAGCCGCTTTTGCCGATATAAAAAATGTTCGTGTTGATTCCTGCGGAGGACTTCTTGCAGACTATGCAAAGGAGCACGGCATCGGCACAATAGTCAAAGGAGCGCGCGGAAGCTCTGATTTTGAATACGAGCAGTCTCTTGCTCTTATAAATCGCTCTTTGATTCCGGAGCTTGATACTGTGATTATTCCGACCAAGTCGGAGTATATGCACATAAGCTCAACAATGGTGCGCGAGCTTATCCGTTACGGCTGTGATTACTCACGCTGTGTACCGTGCGGTGTAGCTGAAATTATCGCCGAATACGCCAAGAAAAATTGACATATTTTCACAGAAATGTAAATACAGCGTAGATATAGGCGATGTATGGAATAAAATGTGAAAAATATTCAAAAAAATTTGCATATTAGCAAAAAAAATCTCGCGAAAACTATTGAAAATTTTCGCGGGATGTATTATAATATTAGTGGTGAAAAATGGTGCGAAGTGGTGCATTTTCCCAATAATTCGACGAAAGTGGGGTGGATCGGGTGCTGACAGGTGAATATTTACATACAATTGACGCGAAGTTCCGTGTGTTCGTTCCGGCGAAGCTGCGAGAAGGACTTGGCGAAACCTTTGTGCTTTCACGAAGTGTTGACGGATGTCTGTCGCTGTACCATCTTGATGAGTGGCAGCGTTTTTCCGATAAGCTTGCCGAGCTTCCCACATCCCAGACAAAAGCGATCAAACGCTTTTTGTATACTTTCGCATCGGAGGTTACTCCTGATGCCCACGGACGCATTACATTGCCGCAGGGACTTCGCGAATATGCACATCTTGAAAAGGATGCGGCGTTTCTCGGTGTGGGGGATCATGCGGAGCTTTGGGCTGCCGAGCGTTGGGAGTCCATGAAGTCCGGTGATGATGCGGCGGAAATTGAAGCACAGATGAAGGAGCTTGGACTTTGATGGAGAATACTGTCGGGTTTTCACACTACTCGGTGCTTCTTTCGGAATCGGTGGACGGTCTTAACATAAAACCTGATGGGGTATATGTTGACTGTACTCTCGGCGGAGGCGGACATTCCGAAGCCATTGCTTCAAAGCTTACCGAAGGCGGAAAGCTTATAGCAATAGATCAGGACAGCGCGGCAATAGAGGCATCGAAGATGCGGCTTGCTCCTTACAGTGACAGAGTCATATTCGTGCATGATAATTTCAGCAATGTGGGCGAGGTGCTTGCAGGGCTTGAAATTCCCAAAATCGACGGGGCTGTGATTGACCTTGGCGTATCTTCTTATCAGCTTGATACACCATGCCGCGGTTTCTCATATATGCATGATGCGCCTCTTGATATGCGTATGAATCCGGAGGCGGCTCTTACGGCTCACGAGGTTATAAACACATATTCCGAATCACAGCTTAAAAAGATATTTTTCGACTACGGCGAGGAAAAGTTTTCCGGACGTATTGCGTCGAAGATTTGTGCCGTCAGAGAAGAGAAGCCTGTTGAGACCACGCTTGAGCTTGTTGATATCATAAAATCCTCAATTCCCATGAAAGCAAGGGAAGCAGGATCACATCCTGCAAAGCGCGTTTTTCAGGCAGTGCGTATTGAAGTAAATTCGGAGCTGTCTATAATAGAGCCAACACTTAATTCGCTTATATATTCGCTTAAAGAGGGCGGCAGGCTGTCGGTGATAACCTTCCATTCGCTGGAGGACCGCATTGTAAAGCAGACATTTGCCGAAAATTCCAAGGGATGTACCTGCCCGAAGGATTTTCCGGTGTGCGTATGCGGCAAAAAGCCGAGAATAAAACAGATAAATCACAAGCCGATTCTCCCGTCGGAGAAGGAGCTTTCGGAAAATTCCCGTTCTCACAGTGCGAAGCTGAGAATTGCGGAGAAGATATAAGTTACTAAAAACAACGGACACGGAGGAATTTTGCGATGACCGAAGCGGCATTCAAGAAGAAAAAGAATACACAAACGGCATCGGATAGCCGAGTCACTACCCATCCGTCATACACCGAATATTCGTGGGACACCCTTGTTGGCAATAACCGCCCTGCGTCTGCCGCCAATATGGAGGCTACAGCATCGCTTAATCGTACCGGAGTTAAGGGCGGAGCACGCAGAATGAATAATACAGCCGCATCACGTCGCGGTGCGACAGGATACGGCGGCGGTACTGCGCGTTACAAAAATGCACCTGCTTCCGGCGCGAAAAGCCGCACTGATTCAAAGAGCACTGCGGATATCCGCAAAAAGGCATCTGCCACTGTAAAGGAACAGGTTAAAAAGGCGGAGAAAATAAGAAAGAAATCAATAGTTGCAATACATACGATTGCTGCCGAGAAAAAGTATTCTTTCCCGGCTTCCATTGTGCTTATTGCGCTTTGCTTTACGGTGCTTATTATGGCGATAGTTACCACATCGGTGCAGATAAGCGAGATAACCGCTGAAAACTCTGCGCTTGAGCGTCAGTACAATTCCATGGTGTCCGAAGAAAATGAGCTTCGTCTGCTTCTTGAGACCAGAGACGATCTTCGCGTTGTGGAGAAAATGGCAAAGGAAGACCTTGGAATGGTCAAAAAGGATCAGGTGGATCGCTATTATCTTACCGTACATAAAGAAGATAAAATTGAGATCGTTGAGGAGCATGAAGACACCGGCGAAAGCTTTTTTGACGGTATAATGGGTCTTGGCGGTGCATTTGTTGAACGTATACGCGGATTCTTCGGAATGTAATGCCAAAGGTATTATTTTGAGCACCGCGCAGTATTATTGTAATAGTTTTTGAACAACCTCGGAGAGTGGGCACAGAAAAAGTCGCTTACTCTCCGTAATTTGCCATTACTTGGGAGGTTACAGATGCCCTTTTTATCACAGAAAAGCGTGATGTTTAAACGCACTCTTGTTTTTGCGGCTGTGATCCTTGCAGGATGGGTGTTTCTTGTCCTGCGCCTGTTTGGACTGCAGATAGTTGACAATGACAAGTACCAGGCTATAGTTATAGATCAGCTTACAAGCGAAGTTACAACAACGGCAGAACGCGGTAAAATATTCGACACCAATATGAATCTGCTGGTTACCAATACCACAGTATACCGTGTTTTTATTTCTCCCAATGCCATTGCTGCATTTGAGGAAGAGCCGGATAACGACTATGTATCAGGTCAGGCGGCAAGAGAGATTGCCGAGAAGCTTGTAGAAGTGCTTGGCGTTGACTATGACGAGGTTATGACTCGCTCAAAACGTATTGAGCGAAAGGACGAGACCATAAAGAAAAATGTTGATCCGCAGACTGCCGATATACTGAGGCAGTTCATTAAAGAAAAAGGCTTTACGGGGCTTCTGAACCTTTCTGCGGAGTCTAAGAGATATTATTGCTACGGAAACCTTGCAAGCCATCTTATCGGCTTCACTAATTCCGACGGAGACGGTGTTTACGGCGTTGAGGCCACCTATAACGACTATCTTAAGGGAACATCCGGTAAATACATTACCGCTAAAAATGCGATACATCAGGAGATGCCCTTTAAGTACGAGAGTTATGTGGGTGCCGAAAACGGCGCAAACATGGTAACAACAATAGATATGCGTCTGCAATATGAGCTTGAAAATCAGCTTATGGCGGCATATGAATCGTCTAAAGCTACAAACCGTGTATGCGGAATTGTAATGGACGTTAACACGGGCGGAATACTTGCAGGCGCGGTAGTTCCCGGGTATGACTGCAACGATCCCTATACCCTTGCCGAGGAATATCTTTCTGAACTTAACACGAGCGGTCTGACACAGGGGACGGACGAGTATAACAAGCTCCGCACAGACCTTATCTACCGTATGTGGAACAATAAGATAGTGAATGAACCCTACGAGCCGGGTTCTACCTTCAAAATAATCACCTCGGCTATTGCAATAGAGGAGGGCGTTGTGAATATAGACGATCCCTTCTATTGCCGCGGACACTATTTTGTTGAGGGCTATGGAAAGCCTATAAGCTGTCACCGCCTTGCAGGTCACGGTGCGGTTACCTTTGCAAGAGGTCTCCAGCAGTCCTGCAACCCCCTTATGATGAATACTATCGAAAAGATAGGCAGGGAGACATTTTACAAATATTTTGAGGCTCTCGGATATACAACTCGCACGGGAGTTGATCTCACCGGAGAGGCATACGGAAGCTATCATGCCATGAAAAACATGGGTAATGTTGAGCTTGCGGTTTATTCCTTCGGTCAGACCTTTAAAGCAACACCTTTGCAGCAGCTTACAGCTATCTGCACCGTGGCAAACGGCGGATATCTTGTAACTCCCCATGTCCTCAAAGAAATGGTGGACAACGACGGAAATGTTATCTACTCATACGAAACTGCCGAAAAAGTGCAGGTATTCTCAAAAGATACCTGTGAGACCATAACGGGAATCCTTGCGGAGGGTGTGGCAACGGACGGCGGTGCAAAGAATGCATACACAAAAGGCTACAGCGTTGCGGCAAAGACCGGTACTTCTCAGAAGCAGGATAAGTATGTTTATTACGATGCCGAGGGAAATGTTGTTACTGTAAACGACGAATGGGTAACCAGCGAGCGTCCTTACCGAATAGGTTCCACTGTGGCATATGCTCCTGCGGACGATCCGCAGATAGCGGTCATCATTATCGTCGACGAGCCTTCCTCGGGCGGCTCCTTTGGAAGTATTGTTGCGGCACCGTACATATCCAACTTCCTTTCGGTAGCTCTGCCGTATCTTGGATACGAGCCTCAATACACGGATGAGGAGCTTGCAAAGATTGATGTGGGCATTACAAATCTCGCAGGACTTTCCGTTGAGGATGCTACACTTTATATTACAAACAGAAAGCTTAAATTTGAAATAATAGGCGGCGGTAAGGGCGTAGTTACCGCTCAGGTTCCGGAGGGCGGAAGCAGACTTTCTCTTGAAAACGGCTGTGTATATCTCTATACAGGCGAGGCTGAGCCGTCGGATACCATTACCGTTCCGGATGTAATGGGTCAGAATGCTACCATGACAAACAGAGCTATAATAAATGCTGACCTTAACATAAAGGTAGTCGGTGCTACAAACTACGATGTTGGCGGCGGAGCTGTTGTTATCGCGCAGACTCCGGAGGCCGGCACACAGGTGCCTCCCGGTACTATAGTAACTGTAGAATTCCGTTACATGGACGGTACTGACTGATGTCATAAATATCTTCCCCTTGGCGTAAATATCATATTAAAGGTATAATGCTAAGGGGGAAGATAATAATGGCAAATCTTTTGTATCTCACACGTAATGTAGGCATTACGGGAACAAATCTTGAAAATTTTGATATGGAGTGCGGAATGCTCCGCACGAACTCACTTGAATGTACAGGCGGGGACACTTTTATCTGCATTGCAGGCGGTAAGGTAGACGGACACGATTTTATCTGTACTGCGGTAGATCACGGTGCTTCGCTTATAGTATGCGAGCGTGTTACACCCTATCTTGCGGCACATCCGGAAATACCGTACATAACCGTTGATAATACGCGCCTTGCCTGTGCGCATATGTGGAACGAATACTGCGGACGCCCCACAGAGCGCATGATATTTGCGGCTGTGACGGGTACAAACGGAAAAACTTCTACAACATATTTCCTCAGAGAAATATTTAAGCGAGCCGGGTACATGACGGGCGTTATCGGAACGGTGCGCTGTCTTGTTGGTGACGAACCCGTAATTCTTTCTGACAGCGCAGAATCAAATGTTAATTCCATGACCACACCTGCACCGGAAAAGCTGTATCCCATGCTTGCAAGAATGGCTGACGCAGGAGTTGAGGTAGTGTTTATGGAAGCGTCGTCCCATTCACTTTCGCAGTACAGGCTTGACCCCATCAGATTCGCTGTGGGAATATTCACAGGACTGACGCAGGATCATCTCGACTATCACGGAGATATGGAATCGTATTATCTTGCCAAAAAGCGGCTTTTTGAGCTTTGCGGCACGGCACTTATCAACGTTGATGACCGCTTTGGGCAGAGACTTTTGGGAGAGCTTGACATACCGTATGTCACTTACTCTGCAGAGGGTGCACAGGCACACTACTATGCTTCAGGTGCAGCCACTGAGTCGGCAGACGGAATATCCTACACATTTCATGACAAAAATGAGTACTGCACCGTAAGCTGTCCTATAGCAGGAGCTTTTTGTGTTTCAAATACCCTTGCGGCGGCAGGCACAGCAAGACTGTTTGCCATAAAGTCTGATGTTATCAGAGAAGCACTTGCAGGCTGTCCGCAGGTGCCGGGTCGTATGGAGCGTGTAGCACTTTACGACGGATGCGATTTTGAAATCTTCATTGATTACGCGCACACTCCGGACGCACTTGAAAATGTACTTCGCTGTATGCTGGCGCTGAAGAAGCCGCGTGGACGTCTTGTGGTGGTTTTCGGCTGCGGCGGCGACAGAGACCGCTCGAAGCGTCCCATAATGGGCAGAGTTGCCACGACAATGGCTAACTTAACGGTAATTACAGGCGACAACAGCCGCACTGAGAATCCGAGAGCCATAATATGCGATATCCTGAGAGGCGCGGCTGACGGTGCTGAGTGCAAGGTAATAGAAAAACGCGAAAAGGCAATCGAGCACGTTATCCTGAACCATAGACCGGGCGATCTTATTCTTCTTGCCGGCAAGGGTCATGAGGATTATCTAATAGATGCCGACGGAAAGCATCCTTTTTCCGAATCGGAAATAATTCACCGCACTATTCGGCGAATGCAGGACAGCCAAATGCCGTGACATAACAGAAAGGAACTGACAAAATGGGAATAAAGTATAAAAAAGCAATTTTTAATACGGCGGAGCTTGCGCACATAGTCGGTGCAAAATGCTCGCTGTCCGACGATATAACATCCATCGTTACCGATTCAAGAGAAGCTGAGTCGGGTGCGCTTTTTGTTGCGCTGAAGGGTGAGCGATTCGACGGACATGATTTCATTTGTCAGGCTTTGTCAAAAGGTGCGGCAGCAGTAATTGCAGAGCGTATTCCCGACGGTACTAACGAGGATGACGCAAAGCGAATACTTGTAGTGCGCGATTCAATAGAAGCACTGGGAATGATTGCCGGTGCTTACAAGGAGCGCATACATCCGCGCACCGTTGCCGTTACGGGAAGTGTGGGCAAAACAACTACCAAAGAGTTTGTGTATGCCGTAGCCGGTGCGAAGTATCTTGCACATAAAACTGCCGGCAATTTTAATAATGAGATCGGTATGCCGTTATCTGTGCTTGATATGCCGGAGACGGCGCAGGTGTGTGTTCTTGAAATGGGAATGAGCGGACTTGGTGAAATATCACGTATGACAGCAATTGCGAAGCCCGATATCGCCCTTATTACCAATATCGGAAACTCCCATATAGAAAATCTCGGTTCAAGGGAGAACATCTGCAAAGCCAAGCTTGAAATAGCGGAGGGTGTGCCTGAGAACGGATATGTGATCCTCAACGCCGATGAGCCGATGCTGTTTGCGCAGAAGGGTAAGCTTTCACAGAATCTTATCTTTGTGTCTCTCCAGAATCCACAGGCGGATTACCGGGCACTGAATATCCGCGAGTATGAAAATAGCACCGAGTTTGACCTTGTGGCAGGCAGACGTGTTGTAACCAATGTGAAGATACCGTGCATCGGACGCCACAATGTTTACGATGCCACCTATGCATTCGTTGTGGGAATCCTTCTCGGAATGGACGATGATGAGATCAAGCGCGGACTTATGTCCTTCCATAACACGGGAATGCGACAGAATATCTACGAGTACGGCGGGATCACGATAATCGAGGACTGCTATAATGCAGGGCCTGAGTCCATGAAAGCGGCGGTGGAGGTACTTGCCCGTCTTGCTGAGAAAAACAAATGCCGCAGTGTGGCGGTGCTTGGCGATATGCGTGAGCTTGGCGATTATTCAAAACAGCTTCACATGGAGGTCGGTGCGCTTGTGGCGTCAAGGCACATATCGAATCTTGTGACTTTCGGAAGAGAAGCGGAGAATATCGCCCTTGGTGCTATCAATCAGGGACTTAAAGCGGAGAATATCAGCGTAAATACAAATACAGATAATCCCTTGGCGGCGGCAAAGACGGTATATGAGCTTGTGTCAAAAGGTGATGCGGTTCTCTTTAAGGCAAGCCGCGCGGTACAGCTTGAACGGGTTATAGAGGAGCTTAAGGCTCTTATTGATGCTGATAAATGACTGTGAGGTTTAGGCTATGAAGACAACGATGATTGCATATTTTATTCCTGCCATACTCGGAACGTTTATTTTGACGGCATTTTTGGCTAGAATACTTATTCCCAAGCTTAAAAGCATGAAAATGGGTCAGCAGATACTGGATATCGGTCCAAGATGGCATAAAAGCAAGGAAGGCACGCCTACAATGGGCGGAATAAGCTTTATAATAGCCTCTGTTATTGCTTTTGTTGCTTTGGCTGTGGCTATGCGTGTTACCGAGAATGATGCAGGACTCGAGAAGCTGATTATAGTCATGATTTTTGCTGTAATGAACGGTGCTATCGGCGTGGTTGACGATCTTACCAAATTTAAAAACCACCGAAACGAAGGACTTACGGCATCTCAGAAATATTTACTTCAGCTTGTGTCGGCAGGACTGCTTCTGGCGGCACTGAAGCTTACCGGAAACATTACAACCGGGGTACGCATACCGTTTACCGATATTACAGCAGAGCTTGGAATATTTTACTATATTTTATCGATATTGCTTATTACGGGAATTGTCAATGCGGTAAATCTCACTGACGGCATCGACGGACTTGCCGCAAGCGTTACTCTTGCGGTGGGAGCGTTCTTCGCGGTGGCAGGATTTGCCATAGAGGCACTTCCTACGGTTGCGGCATCGGGTATTGCCATGGGAGCCTGCCTCGGCTTCCTCGTTTACAACTTCTATCCTGCACGTGTTTTTATGGGAGACACAGGCTCGCTTTTCCTTGGCGCGTTCGTTATAGGCATGGCGTATATGATAGATAACCCACTTATCGTTATTATCGTGGGCATAATCTATATTCTTGAAACGCTGTCCGTTATTTTGCAGGTTGGATGCTACAAGCTGACAAAAAAGCGCATATTCAAGATGGCACCCATCCATCATCACTTTGAAAAATGCGGATGGTCGGAGCTTAAGATAGTGGGTGTGTCCTCTCTTGTTACACTCATTGCAGGAGCTGTGGCATATTTCGGAATTTAAACAAACATCTGATTATCGGAGGTGATCTGTTTGCACGACGACAAGCGGAATTATTATAACAGAAATAACGGCGGCTCACGGCGTGAAAACGGATCAGCCGACAGCGGTCGTCAAGGAAACAAGCCGGGCAGTGCGCCGAGAGCAAGCGGCGCGCAAGGCCACACAAATATGCAGGCACGCCGCACGATCAGTCAAAACGGCGGTACAGCCAGACGCAGTGCGCCTGTACGCCAAACATCAGTGCAGCCTGCAAGAACCACCGCGCCTGCCGTGAGAAAGCAGGAAAACAGCACGGTTGTATGGCTTAAAAAGACCTTTGCGGTGGACCGTACTGTTCTTGAAAAGCGAAATATCGTGCGCGAGCAGGGAAGTATAGACTATGTATTTTTGGTGCTGGTTCTGATACTTCTTGCTTTCGGTACTATCATGGTGTATTCGGCAAGCTACGTGTACTCCAAAAACAAATACGATGACAGCTATTACATAATATTCAGGCAGTTTATATTCATCGTGGTTGGATTTATCGGTATGGCGGCAGCAGCATGGTTCAAGCCTGAATGGTATAAGCGTTTTTCTGTGCCGTTTTACATCGTGTGCTTCTTCTTACTGTGCCTTGTGCCTATAATCGGTGCTGAGCGAAACGGCGCTAAACGTTGGATAGACTTGGGATTCACCGATATTCAGCCCTCTGAGTTTATGAAGCTTGGACTTGTTTTGATGCTTGCATGGTTTTGCGACAGATATTATGAACGTGCAACAGACAAATCGAATCTCATAAGAGCATCGTTCTTCGGCACATTTGTACCTCTTGCAATTACTGCCATAGCGTGTGTTCTTGTTATTATTGAGAAGCACCTTTCCGGTACTATTATTATGTTTATGATAGGAATCATAATCATTTTTGCAAGCGGTACACCCCTTCGTCTGCTTATCGGAATGGGCGGCGTCGGCGTTGCACTGCTTGGAATCATCAGCGTGGTGACTCCGTATACCAAACGCCGTATAGACATTTGGCTTCATCCCGAAAATGATCCGAGAGGTGCAGGATATCAGACTTTGCAGGGACTGTATGCTATCGGCTCAGGCGGACTGTTCGGAGAGGGACTTGGTGAGAGCTATCAGAAGCATCTGTTCGTATCACAGCCCCAGAACGACTTCATTTTTACAATAGTATGTGAGGAGCTGGGCTTTATCGGTGCCGTTGCGGTGGTTGTACTGTTCGTCCTGTTCGCTTGGCGCGGATTTCTTATAGCTATGAAGGCTCCGGACATATATTCATCCCTTGTGGTTGTTGGTATTGTTGGAAAGGTTGTACTTCAGGCACTTCTTAACATCGCGGTTGTAACCAATTCCATTCCCAACACAGGCATTTCACTGCCGTTTTTCTCATACGGCGGCTCATCACTCTGCGTGCTTATGGTTGAAATGGGAATTGTTTTGTCCATTTCACGTTTCTCAAAACAGCAAAAATAAGCTTAAAATCAAGCAAAAGAGGATTATACAGTGAAAGTTTTAATGACAGGCGGCGGTACAGGCGGTCATGTGAATCCCGCAATTGCCATCGCCAACAGCATACGGGAAAATCTTCCGGGCTCACAGATAGAATTTGTAGGAACATCCCGCGGTATTGAAAACAAGCTTGTGCCAAAGGAAGGATATAAGCTTCACCATGTTGAGGTGCAGGGATTCAAGCGGAAGCTGACCCCTTACAATATTAAATCCGCGTGGCTTGCCTTTACCTCTCCCATGAAAGCAAAAAAGCTTCTTCGGGAGTTCAAGCCGGATATTGTTGTAGGAACGGGCGGATATGTGTGCTGGCCGCTCCTTAAAGCCGCGTCTTCCATGGGTATTCCTACCGCGGTGCATGAATCCAACGCTATCCCCGGAGTGGCGGTTAAGATGCTTGCGCGGTATGTTGACCGTATCTACGTGAATTTTGAAGCTACCGCTGTGGCTCTCGGAGATGCGTACAGCCATAAGACCGTCAGGGTGGGAAATCCCATAAAGCCTGAGTTTTCCTCGCTGAAATATTCAGAGGCGAGACGTGCGCTTGGAATTGATGGAAAATACAAGCACCTTATCCTGTCATATGGCGGAAGCATGGGTGCTGAAAAGGTAAACGACGAGATGCTTGAATTTATGAGAAGCTATACCAAGGATCACCCTGAGCTTCTTCATATTCACGCTACAGGCGCAATTGAGCATGAAGCCGCAATGCTCAAGGCTAAAGAGTACGGTCTTGATAAATACGAGAATATTCAGATACGGGAATACATCTACAATATGCCGGAGCTTATGGCGGCGGCGGATATTGTGGTCAGTCGTGCCGGTGCAATGACCCTTTCGGAGCTGGCGGCACTTAATAAATGCTGTGTTCTGATTCCGTCACCTCACGTTGCGGACAATCACCAATACAAAAATGCCAAGGTGCTGGCAGATGCCAATGCGGCTTATGTATTCTGCGAAAACGAGCTTGTGGGTGATAAACTCACAAACACAATGGCAGAACTGCTTGCAAATCCCAAGAAACGTGCTGATATGTCTTTAAATATATCAAAGTTTGCCCTGCCGGATGCCAACCGAAGCATATATTTTGATCTTATTTCCCTCGCAGGCAAAAAATAACCGAATTGCATGAAAAAATCTGCAAATAATCGCACAAATCGTCGTAAATTACTTGACTTTTTACAGTTGACTATGATATAATATTACAAAGGCGGTATTTTGCCTTGTGCTTTTGCGCGGGCTGATATCTTAAAATCGTCGGAAAGGACATAACTCACGGAGGGTAAGCGTATGAGCCATTCGAGCGACCGCCGGGAGAGCCGATTCTTTACCGGTGACGATAATGAGCTTGCCAGAATAAAAAGCAAGGAAAGCCTTCAGAAATTCCAAAGGCACAATCGGACGCGAAAACACTTTTCAAGATTTACATATTTTCTGATATTCGGACTGCTCAGTGCCGTATTTGTTATAATATGTCTTGCGGTGTTCTTTCGGGTTAAAGAAATAGAGATCGTGGGAACGTCCAGATATTCAAAAGAAGATATTCTTGCGGTTACGGACATTGAAGAAGGGCTCAGCCTTTATGAAATATCAAATTCCGATCTTGACGGACTTCGCGGACGGCTTGCGTATATAGAGCAGGCACGTATCGTAAGGAAGCTGCCTCATACGTTGGTGATAAAGGTTACCGAGGATGAGCCAAGGTACGTGTGTGAGCTGTACGGTGAGTATTTCGTGCTTTCGGACGAGCTTCGTGTGCTTGAGCGTGTATTTGATATGTCGACACTTGAGGATGAGGGGCTTATTCGACTGCTGCTTCCGGAAGTGAACAGCGCGATGGTAGGATATAAGGTTGAATTTGCCGCTGAGGTGTCCGCACGGTATGTCAGCGCGTACATTGATGCTCTTGAATCAAGTCCCCTGTTTCGAAGCACCACGGCATTTGATCTTCGGGACAGATTCAATTTAGCGCTTGTTGCGAAGGATATTTATCTTGTGGATCTCGGCAACGGGGACGAGCTTAATACAAAGCTTACCGCAGTTGCGGGAATGCTTGAAAGCGAAGTGTTCTCCGATGGAGTACCTGCTACCATTGATGCCAACGATCCTGCACAGTGCCCGGTTATAAAAAATCCTAACCTTATAATCGAGTTTGACAAACGGTAACGCGTAAATTGTGCATTAAACGTAAAAAAATATTAAACTTTTTTAAAACCTATTGCAAAAATTGCAATTTAATATTATTATATTATTATATGATGAGTTTTATATCGAAGAATTTCGATAATCGGACATAGAAAAATTAGGAGGATACTGAAAAATGGCTTTCGAACTCGACAATAACTTTGGAAATGTGAATATAAAAGTAATCGGCGTGGGCGGCGGCGGAAACAACGCTGTTAACCGCATGATTGCCGCTAATATGCGCGGCGTGGAGTTTGTCGCTATCAATACCGACAGACAGGCTCTCTCAAGATCCAACGCCGTTACCAAGATCGACATCGGTGAGAAGATCACCAAGGGTCGCGGAGCAGGTGCTAATCCTGAAATCGGTGCAAGAGCTGCCGAGGAATCCATAGAGGAAATCAAGAAGATGCTTGAGGGCACTCAGATGGTATTTGTTACCGCAGGTATGGGCGGCGGTACAGGTACAGGTGCCGCTCCTATCGTAGCAAAGACCGCAAGAGACATGGGCATACTTACTGTCGGTGTTGTAACCAAGCCTTTCGCTTTCGAGGGCAAGGTTCGTATGGCTCAGGCAGAGGCAGGCATCAAGAATCTTATTGAGGTAGTTGACTCCCTCATTATTGTTCCCAACGAAAGACTTAAGCAGGTATCCGATACAAGAATAACCCTCGTAAACGCATTTGAGGTTGCCGATGACGTTCTTCGTCACGGTGTACAGAGCGTTGCAGAGCTTATCGCGGTTGACGGCTTCATTAACCTCGACTTTGCAGACGTTACCGCTATCATGACCAATGCCGGCTACGCTCATATGGGTGTGGGCAGTGCTACAGGTAAGGAAAAGGCGGCTCTTGCAGCAAAGGCTGCAATCTCCAGCCCGCTGCTTGAAACATCTATCGCAGGTGCACGCGGCATAATCCTCTCCATTACCGGTTCTGCTGATATGACCCTTGAAGATGTTGATACTGCTTCTAGTATGGTCAAGGATGAAGCACACGTTGATGCCAATGTTATCTTCGGTGTGGCATTCGATCCCTCCCTTGAGGATGAAATGCGCATTACCGTTATCGCTACAGGCTTTGACAGTGCTCCCAAGAGTATGCAGACTACTGTTGAAACTCAGGCAAATGCTGCAGCAGGAACTGCTTCGGCTGAAACCAAGTCAAATGGTGCATCCGAAGAAGGTGCTAAGCAGGAAAATGGCGATGTTATCTCCGATGACGATTTCGGCGAGATACTCGGTATTCTCCGCAACAACAAGGGCAGATAATTGAATATGCAGAAAAGCCGTGCACAGCACGGCTTTTTTTATGTTCTGATCCACACAATACAGAAAAACGCTCCCGAGCATTTTTGCTCGGGAGCGTTTGCGTTATTGATCTTTATTATTTTTGTCCTGCTTTTTCTTTTTTAGCTTTTCGGAGAATTTACCGATAGGTGACTGCTTTGCGAGACTGTCAGCCGAAGCCTTTATGTGTGCCGCAAAGGAGTGATTGTAGTCATCGTGATTCTGGAATGCACGGTTTTCGCGGTCGGTATAATATTCGAAAGTCTCAGTAGGAAGCTCTTTTTGACGAAGACGCTTTTCAATGTAGAGCTTAAAGAGCATATACAGTACAGCGAAGATCGGAACACTTATAAACATTCCCGTAAGACCCCAAAGTCCGCCCATCACTGTGATGGAGAAGAGCACCCAAAGGGAGCTGAGACCTGTGGTTTCGCCAAGAATCTTCGGAACGATAATATTTCCGTCTATCTGCTGAAGCAGGATGTTGATGATGATGAAAATAAGCACCTTTGAAGGATCGACGATGAAGATTATGAGAACGCCCGGAATCGCCCCTATAAAAGGACCGATGATGGGGATGATGTTGGTGATCGCCACAAGAACGCTTACAAGAGGCGCATAAGGTATGCGTGCTATTGCACAGGCGATGAACATAATGATTCCCACAACGAAGGAGTCAAGGATCTTACCGATAAGATATGAACCGAAGGTTTTGTTGGTGAAGTTTCCGAATTCAAGGATACTGTTATACAGCTGCTCTGTGCTGAATGCGCGGATAACCTTTTTTACCTGTGCAATAAGCTTCTCCTTGGAGGACAGTGTATATATTGCGAAGAATATTCCGAGAATTACATTGAACACACCGTTTGCCATGCCTGCAAAGGCATCGAATACTACGGGGACATAATCCTTGATTATTGTAAACGAATTGGCGATAAGCGTGTCAAGGTTATCGGAAATAAGATCAAGCTGTGCGGAAATATCGGAAAGCTCTGCACCGATGGAAGAATTGGTAAAATAATTTACGAGGGAATTAAAGAAATTCTCAAGGGTGAGATTTGCACTGTCAAATATAGTGTCCGGCAGAAATTCATCAAGCCATGCCACAGTGCTGTCTATATAACCGCTCATTTTTGATGCCAGGTCGGTGAGACTCAGTATGACCTGCGGTATAATCAATAGAACGAGTATGGTCAGGATTATCAGCAGAACGATCAGTGCCAGCGTTATGGAAAGTCCGCGTTTCAGATTAAACCTGCGGTTTGATGTGACCTTAAAGCGAAAAATATGCTTTTCCGCCATCTTCATTATGGGATTTGCGATGTATGCTACGGCAAGTCCGATGTAAAACGGCATCATTATTCCGTTAAGTGCGGAAAAGAATGATGAAACACCGTCAAAATTTACAAACAGCGTGAACAGCAGCATTATTGCAAATGCTGTGACTACCGCATATATCGCAATGGTTGTATATTTGCGATTCCAGTCTATTTTCAACTCAGTTCCTCCATTAGTTATTATTACTCATTAAAATTATACTTCAAAAAACGATGTGTTGTCAAGTGGTTTCCGAAAGTAACGAAAACATTTAACATATTTTTCAAATATAGCTTCTCTTTTGGCTTAAATATACCGGAATTTATGAAAAAACTTAAAATTTACCGCCTGTATCATTGCAAATTGGCGGGATTTGTGATATATTATTAGTGTATGGTTAAATATTCAAGAGGTACACTATCATGAAACAAATAAAAGTCGCCCATTCAGGCGGCAGTTACAATATATATTCGGGCGAGGATATTTTGTCGGAGGCTCTTTGTGAAGTGCTTGCCGGAGCAGCATATGACAGAGTGTTCCTCGTCTCTGACAGCAATGTGTACTCGCTCTGGGGCGAGCATATTAAAACGGGGCTTTCAAAGTGCGGCGCAGAGCTTGCCGGTGAGCATATTTTCCCGGCAGGCGAGCTTAGCAAACGTCTTGAGACCGTTTCCGATATGTACACGTCGTTTGCGTCGGCGAGTCTTACGAGAAAGTCGCTTGTTATCGCTCTCGGAGGCGGTGTGTGCGGAGATATGGCAGGGTTTGCGGCGGCAACGTACCTTCGCGGCGTTGCGGTACTGCAAATACCCACCACGCTCCTCTCGCAGATAGATTCATCAATCGGAGGTAAGACCGGCGTTGATCTTTCCATCGGAAAGAATCTTGTGGGGGCTTTCCATCAGCCTGCGGCGGTGATTGCGGACAGCCGTTTCCTTGATACACTTCCTAAGCGTTATATGGACGACGGAATGGGCGAGGCTATAAAATACGGATGCATTGCCGATGAAGAGCTTTTCATTGGAATCGAAAACAAAACTATATCCCGCTCGGAGCTCATATACCGCTGTATGAAGATAAAGGCGAGCGTGGTTGAGGAAGACGAGTTTGAGCAGGGGATCCGCGCTATACTTAATTACGGTCATACCGTGGGACATGCGGTGGAGAAGCTTGGCGGATTTGAGCGGTTCTCTCACGGTGAATCGGTCGGTATCGGAATGCTGTATGCGGCACGGATCGGTGCGACGCTTGGATACGATGGCGGGTATGAATCAAGAATCCGCGATGTACTTGAAAAATGGTCGCTTCCAACTGTGATGGATTATCCGGCAGAGGAGCTCATGAAGATCGTCCGCTCCGACAAAAAACGCACTGCCGATTCGGTAAAGTTTATACTTCTTGAAAAACTCGGCAAAGCGGTGATAAGAAATGTATCGCTTTCAGGGCTTGATGAAATAATGAAGATATTTTAAAAAAGTGACTGTGAATCCATCATTTTCGAAAATTTATACCAACGGGGTAATTAAATCTTGAAAAATATGATATTTTCCCCTTCTGTTATTGACGGAAGGCTTCGTATACCGTCATCGAAAAGTCAATCACACCGTGCGCTTATGTGTGCGGCTCTGGCTGGCAATTCCACTGTGCGCGGCGTTGATATCTCAAATGATATTGCCGCAACAGCGGATGCGCTTCGCGCATTTGGAGCTGAGCTTACCTATGATGAGGCACAGCATACGTTTTATGTTGACAGACCCTGTGTGGGCGGTATTTGCGCCGGGAACGTGAACTGCGGTGAATCGGCGTCAACTCTACGTTTTTTCATTCCGCTTGCGGCGGCACTTGATGTCAAGGCAACATTTGTTGGTGAGGGCAGACTTCCAAAACGCCCCACTGATATATACAAGCCTATGCTTGAAGCAAATGGGGCGCACCTTACCTATACATCTGACGGAGATTTTCTCCCCCTTGAGGTTTCGGGACAAATTTCTGCCGGAGAATATTCGCTTCCCGGCGATATTTCATCGCAGTTTGTCACGGGACTTCTCTATGCACTGTCTGCGATCTTGGGTGAGAGCGGTATAGTGATCACCACGCGGCTTGAAAGCAAGCCTTATGTCGATCTTACTGTTGATATGCTCACCGAATTTGGTGCGGATATTACCGAAACCGACTTCGGCTATCTTGTAAGAGGCGGAAAGCTTAAGCCTCGTGACATATATGTGGAGGGCGACTGCTCACAGGCGGCATTTTTTGCTGTGGCGGCGGCAATCGGCGGAAGAGTTACAATGAGCGGTATCAGGCGTGATACAAAGCAGGGCGATTTTGCACTTTTTGATATCGTGAGCCGCTTTGGAGCGCGTGTTGAATGGAACGGCGGCGACGTAACCGTTGCAAAGGGCGAAAAGCTTACGGCTTCGGACATAGATGCCGCGGATATACCTGATCTTGTGCCTGCGCTTGCCGTAATGGCGGCTTTTGCAGAGGGGACGACACGTATCTACAACGCAGGGCGTCTTCGCATAAAGGAAAGCGACAGAATTGCTTCAACCGCCAATATGCTGAGAGCCATCGGTGCTGACGTAAGTGAGACAGAGGACGGACTTGTAATTACAGGAAAAAGCTCACTTGCCGGCGGCGTAGTGTGCTCGGAAAATGACCATAGAATAGCTATGGCAGCAGCGGCGGCATCTGTGGGATGTACGGGAGATGTTATTGTTGACGACATGAGCTGTATCGGGAAATCCTATCCGGAATTTGTACGTGATTTTACATCTGTTTGTGTTAGAAAATAGCCTATTATGAGAAATATAGATTTGAATTCCCCGGCGGCACTTGACCGTGTGGTGGGATATGATGTCGACGCTATTGAGAAGACGATACGCTCACAGCTTGCACGGCTTGGTGTAGAAAATATGTTTGATTCAAAGCGCGTTGTGATAAAGCCAAATATGGTTATGAAAAAAGCACCGGAAGTGGCGGCAACGACCCATCCCGTGGTGCTTGAAGCCATGATACGCATATTAAAGGAGCGTGCGGCGGATATAATAATCGCAGAAAGTCCGGGTGGTCTTTATACGAAAGAGACGCTGAAAGCCACATACCGCGGATGCGGCATTTTGGATGTAGCAGAGCGATACGGCGTCAGCCTCAATTATGACACAGGATCGCGTCCGAAGGATGCACCGAGCGGCAAAACATCAAAGATGTTTGACATCATCACGCCAATACTTGAAGCGGATGTTATTGTCAACCTTGCCAAGCTGAAAAGTCACTCTCTGACAGGCTACAGCGGTGCGGTGAAGAACTATTTCGGCACTGTTCCGGGCGTTACAAAATTTGAGATGCACGCAAGATTCCCCGATTATAACGATTTTGGTTCTATGCTTGCAGATCTCTGTGAGATGATACTTGAAAACAAGCCCACATTCAATGTGCTTGACGGTATTTTAGCCATGGAGGGCAACGGACCTACAGGCGGCAATCCCAGACGGCTTGACTGCCTTATATCGGGTGTGAATCCCTTTGTGGTTGACATTATCGGCGCGTCTGTTATCAAAACCGATGGCGTTATTATGCTTGATGAGGGTGTGCGGCGCGGTTACTGTCCCATGGGGGCGGATGAGGTTAATCTTATGTCCGCAGAACCGCTTGACAGCTTCGTGGTGGATGATTTCTTAAAGCCGGATACCGCAAAGCGTAAAGGCGCAAGCTCGCTTCTTGCAAGGCTTCCGAGTATGTTCGGCGGCAGACTCAATGCGTGGCTTCAGCCAAAGCCTGTTGTAGATAACGGAGTCTGCGTTGGATGCGGCGAGTGTGTAAGAAGCTGTCCGCGGCATACAGTTGTGCTTAAGACGGATAAGAAAGGAAAAAAGAAAGCAGTCATTATAAACGATGACTGCATAAGGTGTTACTGCTGTCAGGAGCTTTGTCCCATCAAGGCGGTAAAAATAAGGAAAAATCCGATCATAAAGCTGATCGGCGGATGAAGTCTGAAAAATAAATTTTTCAGACTGTGTTTTGTGGCTTACATCGCCGTCCCGGCAATGTTTTGCTTCGCAAACCAGCCCCGAACTCCATGCGATGCTTTGCATCGCTTAGAAAGGAAACTTTCGCTTCGCGAAAGTCATGGTCATAATTATGACAAGGATAATTAAAAAGGCACCTGCCAAGATAAATCTGTTCCTTGAAGTGAGTGCACGCCGCCCTGACGGGTATCATGATATTGAAAGCGTTATGCAGACGGTATCGCTTTTTGACGAGCTTACATTTGTGATTAAAGAGGGCACGGGACAGAACATATCTGTTGAGTGCTCCGTTCCCGATGTGCCCCGTGATGAGCGGAATTTATGTTACCGTGCCGCGAAGCTCTTTTTTGAAGCGGCAGATGTGAAGATGTACGATCTGTCTATAAGCATTGATAAACATATACCAATGGCGGCAGGACTTGGGGGCGGAAGCTCCGATGCCGCGGCGACGCTTGCGGCACTTAATGAGTTGTATAACGGTGTTTTTTCAAAAAGTGAGCTGTGTGCGCTTGCGCGAAAGATCGGTGCGGACGTGCCATTCTGCATAATGCAGGGCATAAGCATTACAAAGGGCATCGGCGACGTATTTTTGCCCTGTGCACCGCTTCCCGACTGTCATATCGTTATCGCCTGCCGCGGTGAGGGCATTTCAACGCCCGCCGCATATAAAAAGCTTGACGAAATGTATGATTTTTCCGCTCGCAGTGTGGATGCAGGCGAATTTGCGGCACTTATTGAAACCGGTGAGCTTCCGGCTATCGCCAATGGAATGACCAATATATTTGAATCTGCGGTGCTTCCACATCACGCCGAGGCACGTGAAATAAAGGACATACTGTCGTCGACCGGTGCACTGCGTGCTATGATGAGCGGAAGCGGACCGTCGGTTTTCGGTATTTTCGAGACAGAAAGCCTTGCCCAATCGGCGCAGAGAGCACTGTTTGATCGAGGCATTCCCTCACACCTTTGTAAGCCCTATTATCCGGAGTCTTAATAAGACTTTGGGTGGGAAATATAAGAATTTTAGATAAGAATGGAGTAAAAAAATGAAAGCAGCTAACAAAATTACAGCCGCAGCGCTTGCATTACTGCTTGCGGCATCCGTTACTGCCTGCGGAAATTCAAATGCAGGCTCTGTCTACAATTACAGCAACGGTCTTGACGAGAACGGATTCTTTGAGGGAATTAAAGCATCTGATATTGTGACTCTCCCTGAATACAAGGGTGTTGACATTGACAGCGGTATTCCTGTTGCATCCGATGAGGAGGTGGAGAAAGAAATTTCGGGTATCACCTCATCCTACAGCTACTATGAGCAGATAAAGGACCGTGCGGTGGAAGACGGAGACACACTCAATATCGACTATGTTGGAAAGATTGACGGTGTACAGTTCGACGGTGCCAACACCGGCGGACTCGGCACGGAAGTAACTATCGGTGTAACTGAGTATGTTGAGGGATTTTTAGAGCAGCTTATCGGACATACTCCGGGTGAGACTTTCAGCGTTACGGTAACTTATCCGGAAGATTACGGCAGAGAAGACCTTAACGGCAAAGAGGCTGTGTTTGATGTGACTATCAACTATATACGCGGCGAATACATTGAAGCTGAGCTTACCGATGAAATGGCGGCTGACTATGGATTTGAGAGTGCCGAGGCTCTTATTGAGGATATCAAAGAGTGGCGCGTAAACATGGACAAGTTCTATTTCTTCACTGACCTTCTTGCTGAGGCTGTTTGTGAGGAGGTTCCTCAGAGCGTTGTGGATTATCTTATAAATTACGAGATGTCATATTACGAAACCGAGGCGGCAAATTACGGATATACCTTAGATGAGTATATGTCCCTTATGGGTTATGATTCAAAGGATGCATATATTGAAGCCGGCAAGGAGACGTATATTGCGGATGCTAAGCTTTATCTTGCGGCACAGGCTATTGCGGAAATCGAAGGCATTACTGTTATCGACGCGGATATTGAAGCCGCAGGTTATACAGAGCAGGTAGAACAGTACGGCAAGCCCTATATAAAGCAGTTTATGCTGTATCAGGAAATTCTTCCTCAGTTTATTATTGACAACGGAAATCTTGTAGACGGACTTGATGCTTCCGTGGCAGAGTAATAACCAAATCAAAAACAAGGTCAATCAAAACGGTTGACCTTGTTTTTTGCGTAGAACGCTTATTACACTACAATTTCCGCGCGGCTTCCGCCTGTGCGGTCCTTGGTAACAATAATACGCCGGTCGATCCGCTCTTTAAGCTCGGATACATGGGATATAATGCCCACAAGGCGGCATTCGTCGGATAGCTTTATGAGAGTGTCGATCGACTGCGCAAGAGAATTTTCGTCAAGAGAGCCGAATCCCTCGTCAACGAACATGGTATCAAGTCTGATACCGCCTGAGGATGACTGTATCTCATCCGATAAACCAAGTGCAAGTGACAGCGAGGCTTTAAATGCTTCTCCGCCGGACAGCGTGGAAACGCTCCGCTCCGTTCCGTTGTAGTGGTCCACAACATCAAGCTCCAAGCCGCTTTGAGAGCGGTTGTTCTCAGGAACTATTCTGCGCTTTAATTCATACTGTCCGCCGGACATCAGCATAAATCTGGTGTTGGCTCTTGATATGATACGGTCAAAGAAAGTCATTTGCACATATGTCTCAAGCATTATTTTTTCTCTGCCGCTTATATTGCCGTTTGCGGTGTTGGAAAGAGCTCGCAGAGATATAAGCTGTTTTTCGGCGGATGCAAGCTTGTATGCGGCAGAGCGATATTTTGTGAGAGCCGATACGTTGGCTTCAATGCGTACCTGAAGGGCTGTAATCCGCTCACTTAGCAGTCGCTTTTCATCTGTCAAAGTATTGTGCTTATCTGTAAGCGCACAGGTGTCGATTTCAGAGGCATCTTTGAGCCTCGATTCCAATAGTGAGATGGTTTCACCGAGACCACTTACTTCTGCTTTGCAATCATTGTGACGCGTTATGGCATCTTCAAGTGCGGCGCGGTACTTTGAAAGCTCGGCGGTTTCGGCTTCAATGCACTCCTGTGCCGAGAGACGGCTGTTAAATTCCAACAGGGATGTCAGCTTTTTTATGGACTCGTCAATATTTCCAAGACGGCTTTTGGCGGCATTAACCTCGTCGCTGAGCTTTCGTGATTTGGTATCAAGCGCTTCAATTTCAGCTGTCAGCTTAGGAATAATTACAGCAAGCTCACTACGCCTTGTGATTCGCTTTTGTTCGGCGGAAAGCTCGGTGCTTACTTTTGATATTGAAGCGTCGCATATATCCGTCTGCTTTTTGCATTCGTTTTCAATATCATCATATTCTGCTCCTAAAAGCTCTGCGGAAAGTCTCAGTATAGCGGAGTATTTTTCATCACACTTGCCGATAAGCCTTTCGGCATCCGCACTTTTCTCCATGGCTTGTGCCATGGTTTTTTCGCTTATTTCGGCGGCTTGCTTCAGCTCTTCCTCGGTGGGGGCGCGAAGAGCTTTCTTTGCCGGATTCGGATGGTGGCAGGAGCCGCATACGGGACACGGAGAGCCATCGGAGAGCGTCTCTGCCAACACACCTGCTCTGTCATCAAGAAATGCCTTGTTAAGCTTATTAAGGGTCGCCTGCATCTGCTCAGCGTGAGTGGATATCAGTATGTATTCCGCTTTTACGGCATCACGCTGTTTTGTCATCGCGCCATACATACTAATCTCGTGTGATAATCCGGTGAGTGCCTGCCTGCGAGCTGAAAGCTCACGCTTTTCAGCTTCCAGCCGCTCTATGGCTTCACCCGTATGGGACAGCTCCTCAGCCTCACCTGAAAGAATACGCAGTTCAGCTTTGCTTTTCTCATGCTGACTGAGTATATCGGCGAGTGCCGATGAACTTTCGGATACCCCACGCATTTCGTTTGCCTGCTGCCCACGAAGTTCTTCAAGCTCATCGTATCTTGGCAGATTTCCTTTTGTAAGGGTGATATGCTCATGGAGACGGTCGCGCTCCGGCGCACGTGCACTCTCCTGTTTGAGTGCCTCGGTCAAGGAATCAAGGGCGGCACTGCGGGCGATAAGCTGAGTCTTGGCATCCTCAAGAGCATTTTTGTTTTTCTCAATTTCCTGTGCTTTGCCAAGAGATTTTGCAAGCTCCGATAATTCGCGCTCAATCACGGTCATTCGCTCAGACAAAGCAGTATGTTCTGATTTGTCGGCGGATATAATTTTTTCGGCAAGCACCAAGGTTTCTTCTGAGGTAAGCTTGCCGGAACGTGCCGCTTCAAGTTCATCGGAAAATGAATCGTCCGCATATATACTGTCAAGATACTGCTTTGCACCAAACGACAGCATCTCATATTCGCGGTGTGCAGAAGCGGCGGCGGATTTCAACTCCTCCTGGAGCTCCTTGTACAGACCTGTTCCGAAAAGCTTGCGGAATATTTTGATACGGGTATCTGTGGCGGCAAACAGAAGCTCACGGAAATCTCCCTGCGCTATCATGGCTATTTGGCAAAACTGTGTTTTGTCAACTCCCATAAGAGTGCGGATAGCCTCATCAACCTCTTTTATTTTGGTAACAATAGTACCGTCAGGGCATATAAGCTCCGCTTCTGCGCGGCTTGTTGTCATACCGCCGCCGCGCTTTGATTCGCGCTTATATTCGGGACTGCGGCGCACAGTATAAATATCACCCGAATAGTCAAAGACAAGCACCACCTCGGTAGGTGTATCGGACGCGGCATATTTTGAGCGAAGCTGAGCGGCATCGCGGTGAGAGCCGCTTGCTTCTCCGTACAATGCAAAGGTGATCGCATCAAAAATCGTGGTTTTTCCGGCTCCTGTGTCGCCGCAGATAAGGTAAAGTCCGTCCTTTCCGAGACGGTCCATATCAAGCGTTACGGTATCGGCATAAGGCCCGAACGCACGCATTGTGAGTTTTAAAGGTCTCATTTTTTATGCTCCTTTTCACCGAGCTTTTCAAAAAGTTCCTCTATATATGCTTGCTGTTCGTCACTCATAGGACGGTCGTTCTGTTTTTCAAAAAAGTGTGAAAAAAGCTCAAACGGAGTGCGCTTTTCGTCCGGTGCATCCGTACTTGCCACACCTACTGCACGTGTGCGGCGATTATCGTAATCAAGCTTCATAAGATTCGGGTATATGACACGGAGCTTTGATATGGCATCCGGAATATCGTCCTCATCGGTAAGCGTGATGTGAAGATAGTCACCGCACGCGGTGTTTTCGTAATTTTTTTTAAGAGTCAGAGAATCGTAGCTTCCGCGAAGCTCGCGAAGGTCGCGCTTTGGCACAAGGGGCAGGGTACTTATTTTCACATCCCCTTTTTCGCCCATGTCAACTACGGCAACGGATTTTTCGTGCGCCGCTTCGGAGAAAGAATATTTAAGCGGCGTTCCGCAGTAGCGTACGGTGTCACGTGTGATTTTCTGGGGCGTATGTATGTGACCGAGAGCCACATAATCGAATCCGTCGAGCACAGATACATCAACATTATCCGAGCCGCCCACATTCAGCTCCTCAGAATCCGAGCGGGATGCGCCTGTGATAAACTGGTGAGTTACAAGCACATTCCGAAGTCCCTTATCTATTCCCATTTGTTCTACCGCAATGCGCACGGCATCGGTATATGAGTCGCATGGGGCGTCGGGAAAGCATTTTCTCACGTGCGAGGGCTTTATGAATGGGAGAAGATAGAAATTCACCTCGCCGTATGAGTCAAAAAGACGAATGGGAGTCACATTTCCGTCCCACACAGGGGATACATATATTTCAGCTTCACTGAGAAGTCCTGATGCGAATGCCATTCTTTCCGGGGAGTCGTGATTGCCGCTTATTACTAACACTTTGATGTTCTTTTGACGCAGTTTTGAAAGAAATCCGTCAAACAGTGTTACCGCCTCTGCGGTGGGCACGGATTTGTCGTATATATCTCCTGCAATGACCACAGCATCGGGACGGTGTGTGTCCGCGGCTTCAAGTATCATGTCAAGTATGTATAATTGATCTTCGATAAGCGAAAACTCAAAGAGCCGCTTCCCGAGATGAAGATCGGACAGATGGAAAAATTTCATAGTTGCCTCACTGACTAAGGAAATCGTTTGTATACTTTATTATAGCATAAATTGCGCCGAAGTGCAAGTGAAAAAAAGACCGCCGTCATTCGGCGGCGGTGAATGTGACTAAGTCACGGAAAATATAATGTATACAGGGTATAATATAGGTGCAAATCAAAAACGAAAGGAATGTGACAAAATGTCGGTTATAAACATAAACAAAGAAAATATAGAGCTTTTGAAAAATAGCGAGAAACCTGTTCTCATTGATTTCTATGCGGAATGGTGCGGCCCCTGCCGTATGGTTTCTCCCATTATTGACGAGATCGCCGAGGAGCGCGATGATATCGTAGTGGGAAAGGTAAACGTTGACTTGGAGCAGGAGCTTGCAGGCGAATTCGGCGTATTCAGCATCCCAACGCTTGTTGTGATGAAAGAGGGAAAGATTGTTAATCAGGCTACGGGCGCACGTCCCAAGGCTCAGATACTGTCGCTTTTAGAGGGTTAATTCGCGAAGTCTCTTCTTGTCGAGAATATTGATACCGCCGCGCGAATAGGATATAATGCCCTCTGCGGCGAAATATTTAAGCATTCTCGATATAGCCTCACGGGCAGATCCCATGTATTTTGCGATCTGCTCGTGAGTCAGTTTTACGGTATCGCCACCGTTTTTGGCAATTTCATCAAGCAAAAAGATAGCAAGCCGCCTATCAAGGCTCATAAAGAGTATCTGCTGCATTACCCACATAACATCGGAAAAGCGGCTGAGAGCAGCTTCAAGGGCAAATATCTTAGCTTCGGGCATACGGCGTGTCAGATCTTCAAAGGCACAGCCGCCCACAACCACACATTCGCTATTTTCCTCTGCGTCAATGAACACGTCAAATGTGATCGTATTAAGTACGCAGGATGCTGACAGTATACACATATCGCCCGGAAACAGTCGGTAGAGGGTAATCTCCTTGCCTTCATCGGAAAGAAGATATATCCGCAGTGAGCCGCTTCTCACAAGTATCACGCCTGTGCATTCGTTTCCGTCGTGTATGTTTGTGCCTTTTTCGAATGTGAAGCTGTGAGATGAACGAAGAAACATTTCTTGGTCAGCAGGACTCATTTGTTCCCAAAATGGAAATGTGTTTTTAAAAAGATTTATAAGCTGTTCGTTGTTTATTTTCATCATATCCTTCTCATAACGTCAAATTATAAGTTTATTTTACCATGTCTGTGCCTATGTGTCAATAATTCCGTGATTTTTTGAATAAAAGCGCGCAAATTCAGCCTTTTTGTGACACAGTCACGGAAATTACGGAAAAAATGAGGTAGAATATAGATGTAAAGTAAAAAACTAAGGGAGAATTACAATGGCACATATATATGATACAGTAATAATAGGCGGAGGACCGGCAGGATATACGGCGGCACTTTATGCGGCGCGTGCAGGTCTTGATACGCTTGTTGTGGAAAAAATGGCAGCCGGAGGGCAAATGACGATTACGGGTGTTATCGACAACTACCCGGGATTTGATGAAGGTGTAGACGGTTTTACACTCGGAATGAAGATGCAGGCAGGGGCAGAGCGATTCGGTGCAAAAACGCAGTATGCTGAAATTATAGGCGCGGAGCTTTCCGGCAAAATAAAGCGGCTTATCACCGCCGACGGTGATATACACGCACGCACTGTAATGATTGGCGGCGGTGCTGATCCGCGGAGACTTTCTGTGGAGGCTGAGGATAGATTGACAGGTCGCGGAGTGCACTACTGCGCCCACTGCGACGGCAGATTTTACAAGGATAAGGTGGTGGCGGTGGTTGGCGGCGGAAACAGCGCGGCATCGGATGCACTTTATCTTTCGAATCTTGCCAAAACTGTTTACGTTATCCACCGCAGGGACACACTTCGCGCCACAAAAATATATCATGAGCCGCTTATGAGGGCTGAAAACGTGAAATTTATCTGGGACAGCACGGTTGCCTGTTTTGACGCTGAAGAAAGGCTTCGCGGTGTTAAAATAAAGAATCTGAAAAGCGGGGATGAAACAAGCTTGGAGGTTGACGGCGTTTTTGTCAGCATAGGCCGCAAGCCTGCGTCTGAGCTGTACCGCGGCGAGGTGGCGTTAGATGACGCAGGCTACATTATAGCGGACGAAACGACGCGCACGAATATTGATGGTGTATATGCCATAGGAGATATTCGCACAAAGGCACTCAGGCAGATTGTTACGGCTGTCGCGGACGGTGCTACCGCGGTGCACTTTGCGGAGGAATATCTTGCCGGTGTGTAAGAGGAAAACAAAAACCATCCACGAGGGATGGTTTTTGTTTTGGTGACCCGTACGGGATATCGCCACGCGCAAGCGAGGCTTGCGCGGTAAATTGCATTTCGTATCGTGTGAACTACACTGCGCCGGCAATTTACGGGGTTCACTTCCGCGCGCGGAGTAACACAAAACAAAAAACCATCCACGAGGGATGGTTTTTGTTTTGGTGAAGCGAACGATTGAATGTCCGAACTATTAGACATATATTCAATTTCATCGGATGTTGGGATTGTTATCGGTGAATCGTCAAAGGTGAGAAGCACTTTTATGTAATCGTCGTATACAAATATCGCCTTGACGAGTCCGTCGATGAGCCGTTCCTTGTTTTTCTCAACTTTCAAGTCCAGAGTACGGAATTTGTTAAGCGTAAAGAGGATGAAATCCTTTGTGATTGTTGGAATTTTTGATTCTTCTATCTTGATGCTTTTCGTAATTTTCTCTTCCTCTGCTTCCAATTCCTCAAGGCGAGATTTTGTAGTTCGAGTGACTACACCTTTTTCAATGGCCTTCATAATGTTGGCAATAGAAGACTGCACATCCTTTAGCTGCGCCTCAAGTGCCGGAAGCATCTCGTTGCCCTCATTCAGGAGCGCCATTACATCATCCGCCATATCGCTGATCATTTTATCATCCTGCAGCCAGGAGGTGATCTTCTGGATTACGAGATCTTCGATCCATTCCTTGCGAATTGCCTTGCGGTCACATTCATGACGCTTTGCACTGGCACATTTATAATAGCGATAAATTACGCCGTTTGGCTTATTTGCGCTGTCACCCACAAACATCGAATTGCAGCTTCCGCAGAACAGCTTGGTTGTCAGCAAATAACGTTCCGGTGCTTTCGCCTTACCTGTAGCGTGCTTGTTCTGCGCCATTCGAACGGAAACCCTATCGAATATATCCTTGGAAACAATAACAGGGATTGCATCGTGGAACACCACATCATTGTAGCTGTATTCGCCGATATATTTGCGGTTAGAGAAGATGCGCGCAAGGGAGTTTTTATTGAATCGATTACCTTTGGAGGTGCGGATGCCACGAGCATTCAAGTCTTCAATAATCTCGGTGATCGACTCTCCGCCTGCGTATCTGCGAAACATCTCGATAACAAGCGGAGCCTGTGCTGGATTGATTTGATAATTCTGATCCTCGTCAATCATATAACCGAAAGGGATTGTACCACCGTTGAATCGACATTTGAGCGCATTCTCGGTCATACCTCGCGATACCTTCTCGGCAAGGTCGGCAGAGTAGTATTCCGCCATGCCTTCAAGCAGCGATTCAACTATGATGCCTATCGATCCTTCCGCAATTACTTCAGTTGCGGATACCACACGAACACCGTTCTTTTTCAGCATCAGTTTATATTTTGCGGAATCGTAACGGTTACGGGAGAAACGGTCGAGTTTCCACACAATTACAACATCGAAATTCTTCTTCGCGCTGTCTTTGATCATTCGCTGAAACTCGGGGCGATTGTCGGTCTTGGCAGAGAGCGCTCTGTCTATGTATGTGCCCACAATCTCGATGCCATTTTTATCGGCAAACGCTGTGTTTTCGCGGATCTGTCCTTCGATTGACTCCTCTCGTTGGTTGTCTGAGGAATATCGCGCGTAGATTACGCCTCGCATCGGGTCAACTCCTTTCCTGCAAATATTTTAATTGGTGCTTATGAAATTTCTAATAAAGTTAATGCATGTTCTGACAAAAATAGCGGTAAACTTTTGAAAATCTAATGTAGTATTAAATGAATATAGCAAGTCACCGGAGGAATTCAAGAATTTTATAAGTGTATCATGTTTCTCGAAATAAGTTCGTGTTTCTTCATCGCAGTACTGTAGATATGAGTTTTTTATTTCATCCTTGATATATTTCTTACTGGATTGAATTGATGATAGAAGTCCGCAATCTTCTCTTGCATTGAATAATTGTACAGACCAAAAATCGCCTTCATGTAAAACAATATTTCTTGTTTCCTTCAAGACTTCTGCAAATAGAACCAATGTCATGTCGCTATTATAAATTTCTGACACTTCGCCATCCAGTTCTCCGTCATTTTTTAGAGGGGCAATATTAAATATTTCGAAATGATTTTTGATATATTCTCCATCTGTTTCAGTAGAATTATCGAGAAAAAAATGATTATGTAGTGCTTTCGATTTACTTAATTTATGTAACCCCTCAATGCAGGATTGAAAAAACACCACTTTTAGTGCATCAGATTCATGCCTTATACTGTCAATGTCTTGGGCAAGCGAAACCAAATATCGTACTCTATTCATCATTCTTCGTGGCGAATAATTCAATCTACTCTCATCGGCAAAGACCTCTTCAAAGAATACATTCATCTCTGAATCATTATCAAAATATTCATTATAAAAAGTTACAGTGTCATTTAGATATTCATTACTGAATCCAACACTTTCAAACAGTTGATTGATATCACCGGAATGTTGCATATGCTTCTCCGTTTCCAAAAACTCAATTATCCTTCCACAATTCCAATCACTCGTCCGCAACAATAAACGCTGTCGTTCTCGTCGAGTCGAATCGGCTTATACTTCTCATTATGAGAAATCAAACACTTGTCGCCAAGCTCCTTGATATAAGCGTCACCATTGACAACGAAGATACCAATCTCGCCGATATCGACAGAATCGCATTTTTCAACGAACACTCTGTCACCGCCGTGATAGGTAGGCTCCATACTGTTGCCCGTGATCGGAATAACATAATCGGCGACTTCTGCTTCTGCAGATTCCTTAACAAATATCTGTTCTGGAGTTTCCGTTTCAAGAAAGTTGCCCGTTCCTGCGGATGCCGGATAATTGAAAAAGTCGATCTTCAGCATACGAGCCTTAGGCTTTCGAGAAGCAACGGTCACACGCTTGTATTCACTGTCGATCAGATAATCAACAACATCTTTACCGTGTTCATCGAGAGCACGGTATTTTTGTATCGTGCTCCACTCTGCAGCGGTGGGATGCTGCGTCATAGATTTGCATCCAATCAGCTCATCGGCAGATACACCGAGCAGATCACAAAGTCGAGCGAGCTTATCGCAATCGGGGCGGCCGATTCCTTTCTCCCAGTTGTATATAACTCTGCCAGAGCTCTCGCCGAGGGCATCGGCAATGTCCTGCTGTGTCATTCCTTTTTGCAAGCGATACTCCTTGATTCGCGTACCGATCGTACTCATGCGGATATACCTCCGATTTTGTATTACACGTCTATTTTATCATATAAAGTTGTATTTGTCAAGCCAAACTCCAAAAATATTATAGAAAACTATTGACAATCCAAAATTGTTATAGTATAATATCAAATACACAACGAAATGAGAGTATATGACATCAAACATCAAATATTGCGCCACATGAAACAAAGAATAGCCCCGCGCGTAGTTTAGATATCATTTTGTTCATTTCCCCGACGTCTCGTCTGGGGCAAGCATAGCGCGTGGACGTCCAGCGCCAAAATGGCGCCGCCACCTCGCACTGCCCTGCGCTCACGCTGGAACATAATCGGGCAGAAGCCCGGCGGCTAAGCCGCTCCCACTTACCTTTTCTTTGCGAAAAGAAAAGGTAAGCCAAAAGAAACGAAAAAATATATTCCGATATCATTGAAGAAAGAGGTAATTTAATTGGGCAGAACACAAACAGAAACGCTTACACTTCGGCTGACACCCGAAGAAAAATTCTCGCTCCAGGAGAAAATGTACAAGGCTGTCGCACCATCCATGCGTCAGTTTGTCCTCGATATGTGCATGGACGGGCAGATCATCGTCAACAGCGATCTGCGTGAACTCAATGCAGAACTTCGATACCAAGGCAACAATCTGAACCAGCTCACGCGGTTGGCGCATCAAGGTCGAGTCGACGTTGTGGATTTTGCGGAGCTGATTTCACTCTACAAAAAGATTCTTCTCGCACTCGGAGGTGACAGCGATGGCGGTCGTTGAGTGCATACCCGAGAAAAAGCAAACGCCCAGCGCACAAAAAGGCGTGATCGATTACTGTATACAGCCGTCGAAAACCTATGACGATGATGAACAGCTTGCTTACGTTTCCGGTTACAACTGCATTCCGGAGCTGGCAAATGAGTCATTCCTTGCCACACAGAAAGTCTTCGGACACGAGCCGGACGGCGTGCGGTTTTATCATTACGTGCAGTCGTTCAGGATCGGCGAGGAGATCACGCCGCAGGAAGCACATGAGATTGGCATGGAGTTTGCGAAAAGCTTCGGTAATCGTGAAGTGTTAGTTGCTACGCATATTGACCGTGAGCATATTCATAATCACCTGGTCGTTTGTGCATATGATTTGGAGAGCGGCATCAAACTGCATAACAACAAGTTTTTCCTCGGCGAACTGCGTGACCGTAGCGATGAAATTTGCATAGCACACGGACTGTCTGTGCTTGAGAAATATGATCCGAAGAAGAAATCCTCCCGTCCCGATCCGAAGGAATATCGCGCCGCTGTGAACGGTAACAGTTGGAAGATACACCTATGTGTTGCTATAGATCACTGCATGAGGAAGTGCAAAAGCAAGTCGGAGTTCAAACGTGAGATGAAAAAACTCGGCTACGATATGGTGTGGACTCCCGAGCGGAAGTACATCACATACATTTTGCGCGGCGAGGACTGCAAGGAAAAGCGTGTGCGCGACATCAAGCTTCACGAAGAAAAATACTTAAAGGAGAACATGGAAAATGAATTCAGAATACGGGCAGAGCTATATGGACAAGCTCAAAGCGAAGAACATACCGCCGAAACTCAGAACAGAGGAGCCGGCAGAAGCGATTCCTACCGTGCAGATCAGCCAGAAAGAATGGGTACGCCTGATGGAAGCAATGCAGCGTTTGATCGTCCTGTCAGCCGATTTGAAGGAGCAGAGAGCGAGCTTGAAGCAGGAGGCGGACGAGTACACCCAAGAGATGATGAAGGCAGCACAGGAGCAGACACGGACGGCGGAAGCGGCGATCAAAGAGATATCAACCGAAGCCATGAAACAGGTTGGGAGAGCGAGCGAGAAAGCTTCCGTGGTGATCGAGCGCCGTATCATTCGGGACGAAGCGCTATGGTGGCTCAGGCTGATACTCACAGCACTTCCGACGATATTGGTTTTGCTGTTATGGGCATGCGTGGGCTTCACGACCTTGGGAACATAATCGAAAGCGACGAGGAATCCGAGGAAGGAAAGCGTGAGCGTGAAGCAAGAAACGCCGGCTCTGCACTCGGTACTGTCGTTGGTATCGCGGCGGGACTTGCACTTGGGATAGATGATGATGCCGAAGAGATTGACGAGGATGAATACGAAGATGAGGATGAAGGATTTGATATTTCTATGTGAGAAAGGGTGTGTATATGACCTGGAAAGAATTCAAGAAACGTGCTATTGCCATACTGAACGATGACCGCTCGTATTTTCTTGAAGGCGAGGAACTGGAAGCTTGGAAGCAGCGGCAGAAAGAAATCACCGCTCGAAAGGCAGAAATGGAGCGTAAAGAAGCTGAGCTTATGGCTCATTGGTTTGAACAGGATGCTTATGTTAAAGGTAATTGGTTCAAGCGTTTGTTACTGCGAATGCAATATATTCTCCGCGACAAGCGTGGTGAAGGCAATCTACCGCAGATTCCCGAACATATTCGTATGGAAATTGCACGGTGTCTGCTTCCGGATATCATTGCGTTTTGTGAATCGGAGCAAGGCAAGAAGGAATATGAGGAGTGGAAGGCAGAGCAGGCACGGAAGGAAAATGGTGAAACAAAGTCAGCGTAGACAGAGCACATACGGTCAAAGCTTGAGCCACATTAAACAAAGAAAACGCAATAATATTAGTGAAATAACGGCAGTGATTTTTGTATCAAATTCTTTTCAATTAATTTCGCATTTCGGCTGGACGTTTGGCATCTTCTGTGGTATTGTTGTATTACTAAAATCAGGAGGTATCAATATGGAATACACAAAACAATCTCCCAAATGCAGTTCAAATAATGTTATTCCGATAGGCTTAATTGGTGCAATCAAAGTCAATCGCTATATTTGTCGAACTTGCAGATTCTGCGAAGGAGGGATTGATACAAAGCACTTAAATGCTCTTTGTAAGAAGCCCTTCGAATTATATATCATTGAAAAAGCGGATTGTCAATCATGACAATCCGCTTTCATATACCTTGCGAATTCATTATAAAAACACAGCTTTGGTATAAAATAAAAGAAAAAGCCAAAGGAGAATTTACTATGAAAACAAGCGAATTACTGTTTGAGTGGCTCGAAAATTACGAAAAAGAACACATCAAGCTACGAACTTACCGCCGATATCAAGGTCTGATTGAACTGCACATCAATCCCGAAATCGGCGAAATGGACATTTCGGAATTAAGCCGACGACAGATACAAGAGTTTCTCATAAAAAAGAAAAAAGGCGGCAATATCCGCACCGGTGAAACACTCTCTGCTACAAGCACAAATCTGATGCTCACAATACTCAATATGACATTTGAATATGCGATAGATATGGAGCTGGTGGAACACAATCCATGTAACCGCCTGAAACGTTCGCCGGAAGGTAGCCGCAAAATTGAAGCCTACACCAAGGACGAGCAGCGTAGGCTTGAAATGACAATCAAACAAGAAGATGATCGCCGGCTTTTCGGAATCATCTTATGCCTTTATTCAGGACTTCGAATCGGTGAGCTTCTTGGACTTGAATGGAGAGACGTGGATCTGCAGAAAGGAATCATAACTATTGACAAAGCAATATATCGTGAAAAAGATGATAATAACGTGTGGCAGCTATATGTAGACAAGCCGAAAACAGCATCATCACAACGAGTTATTCCGCTGCCACCATTTGTTGCAGAAGAACTACAGCACCACAAAAGTACGAGCAAAAGTGAGTTTGTCGTAGAAAACAAAAAAGCCCAGCGAATGTCAATACGCTCGTATCAATATATGTTTGAACGGATTACAGAAAAAGCCGGTGTGCGAAAGCTAAACTTTCACGCCCTCCGCCATACATTCGCAACCCGAGCAATTGAGTGCGGAATGGATATAAAAACACTATCCGAAATTATGGGACATAAAAATGCATCCATCACGCTGAATCGTTATGCACACAGCATGATGGATACAAAAATTGAAATGATGAACCGGTTACAGAAAATTATTTAAAGCAGAACTGCGTCGATTATACTGTTCGCTACATATTTATCCACTAAATTATATCATATTTCACTATAAGATTCAATAGGTTTTATGATTTTTTGTCGAAACAAAGTGTATTTTTCATAAAGGAAAGACTTTTATGTACATTTTGAAGTAAAAAACTG
>CAJGCT010000001.1 GCA_904501985.1 uncultured Clostridia bacterium | reverse complement strand
TCAACGGTGATAACGCCGTCGGAGGTAACCTTTTCCATAGCGTCAGCGATAAGATTACCGATAACCTCGTCACCGGAGGAAACAGTACCAACGCGAGCGATGTCCGCAGTACCCTTTACCTTAGCAGAGTTTGCTACAAGACCTGCAACAGCCTTGTCAACTGCCTTCTGGATACCCTTGCGGATAACGATAGGATTTGCACCTGCGGCAACGTTCTTCATGCCCTCGTTAATGAAAGCCTGAGCAAGCAGAGTTGCGGTGGTTGTACCGTCGCCTGCCGCATCGTTGGTCTTGGTTGCAACTTCCTTTACGAGCTGAGCGCCCATGTTCTCTGCCGCATCCTCAAGCTCGATCTCCTTTGCGATGGTAACACCGTCATTGGTGATAAGGGGAGCGCCGAACTTCTTGTCAAGCACTACATTTCTGCCCTTGGGGCCCATGGTGATCTTAACAGTATTAGCAAGCTTATCAACACCTGCAAGAAGTGCGTTTCTTGCTTCGATTCCGTAAATAATATTCTTTGCCATTTTAATACATTATCCTTTCAAATAATTGTGTATTGCTTCGTTGGTACTTTATTATTCTACAACTGCGAGGATATCGCTCTGACGGACAATGATGTATTCGTTTCCGTCGCACTTAACCTCAGTACCTGCATACTTGCCGGTGATAACCTTCTGTCCAACCTCAACGGTCATAACAACTTCCTTGCCTTCAACAAGTCCGCCGGGACCTACAGCCACAACCTCAGCTACCTGGGGCTTTTCCTTTGCGGCACCTGCAAGGATGATACCACTCTTTGTGGTCTCCTCTGCTTCTACCATTTTAACGACAACTCTGTCGCCAAGCGGTTTGATAGTCATGATAAATTCCTCCTGAATATTCCAGCCGTCGTGTGACGTGCTTATTTTCGTGTTTTTAGCACTCAAATGGTGCGAGTGCTAACTTACGAATATATTGTACACCCACGATTTCCAAAAATCAAGGGTTTTTTCTATAGTTTACACTTTCGTTACAACTTATTTCCACAATATATAATTATGCCAAAAACCATCATTTTACGCCTTTTTATCACGCAGACAGGGAGAGTGCTAAAAATCCAAACGCCGCTATAATAATGCTGATACGTCAAAAGGACAGCAAACCCGACAACAAAAAGGACGGGTCTAATACTGTCCGCGCTCTCATACAATATATAGAAAATATTTATCGGGACAACATCACAAACGAAACCATCACCGAAGCGTTTCACCACACCTCAGCTTACAAAAACCTTCAAAAGGCATACGGGCAGAACTCCGGCGAAATTTCGGCGTGACTGAGCTTTGGTTTGCGATAAGTCTCGGTCTATGGGAGCCGTGTTATGATCTTATCCTTTATCGACCGTATAAACAGTTATATATTCGGACCGGGGCTGTGTATCACCGTATTTGTATGCGGAATATTTCTGATACTTAAGCTCCGCCCGTTTTTTATTACCAAGCCGCGCCGTATCAAGGCGGCACTTATGTCCGGCGGCACCGGTACAATGTCACCCGTAAAAGCCATGCTCGTAGCGCTTGCCGGAACACTTGGCGTTGGAAATATTGCCGGAGTTGCATCCGCAATTGCAATCGGCGGTGCAGGTGCGGTATTTTGGATGCTTGCAAGCTCCGTGGCGGCACTTCCCATAAAATACGCCGAGATAGTTCTGGCAGTGCGCCATCGAAGATATGATAAAAAAGGCACAGCACACGGTGGTGCATACTTTTACATTTCCGACCACAAAACAAAATTCGCATACGCTATGGCGGCGCTGTTTGCCGCGCTTTGCCTTGGAGCATCCTTTACCATGGGCTGTGCCGCTCAGGCAAACGCCATTGCGGTCTCACTTAACAGCACCGTCGGTATTCCGCCCATCGTTTGCGGATTTCTCTTAGCCGCAGTTACACTGTCCGCCGCATCGGGCGGACTTAAGCGAATCTCTTTTCTCACCTCCCGTTTGATACCGCTTATGAGCGGAATATACATTCTGATGTCGTTCTTCATAATTTTCACCAATCTCCCCACAGCCGCGGAGGTAGTCTGCGATATTGTCAGAGAAGCTTTTGACATCCGCGCATTTGGCGGCGGAATCGTGGGAATACTCACAAACCACGCTCTGCGTATCGGGGTCACGCGCGGCATCGTATCAAACGAAGCCGGATGCGGCACAGCACCTATAGCCCATGCAGGTGCCGAAACCGGTTCTCCTGCCGCGCAGGGCGTTTGGGGTATGTTTGAAGTATTTATCGACACTGCCGTGATCTGCACTCTGACCGCGCTGTGCGTGCTGATAGCCGAAAAAAAAGGAATCGCGCCAACACTTGACGGAATGAGCACAGCAATCGCCTCTTTCGGCAATTTTATCCCATTTGCCGACATGATCCTGTGTGCCGCAGTAGTGGTATTTGCATTCTGCACCATTATCTGCTGGTTCTTCTACGGCACGGAAGCACTCGGATATCTGCGAAACGGCAAACATTGCGGATTTTATCAGAAATTTTATCTTGCGGCATATTCCGTCATTGCCGTTATAGGCTCTGTAATGCCGCCCGACGCAGTGTGGAGTTTGTCGGATCTTACCATAAGCATGATGAGTGCTCTGAACATAACAGCCCTGCTTCTTTCGGTGAAAGAAATAAAAAAAGAAACCGAAAAGTACTTTTATATAACAAAATGATGAAGCTTACGGAAGTTTTGCAAAAATTAAATAATACTGTTGCAAATTGTAAAAATTTGTGGTACAATATATGCATATGTTCTAAAATCTCTCGAAGGAGTACCAAAATCAATGAAAAACACATTTATTCTCGCCATCCTTGCCGGTTTTTGTATCGGTCTTGGCGGCACTGTCTACCTGTCGGTGGATAACCCTGTCGTTGGTGCGGCGCTGTTCTCCATCGGTCTTCTCACCATCCTCGCTTTCGGCTTTAACCTGTTTACAGGCAAGGTCGGATATGCCCTTGACAATCCCCCATCCTACATATGGACTCTTTTGGTCATTTGGCTCGGAAATTTTGTGGGTACTTGGGCAATGGCAATGCTTGTAAGATGTACAAGAGTGTATGATAAGCTTGCACCAAAGGTTAAGGGCATAGTCGAAGCAAAGTTAAACGATGATCTTTTAAGCATACTGTTTCTTGCAATCGGCTGCGGTATGTGTATGTACATTGCTGTAGACCAATACAGGAAGCGCACAAGTATGGTACGCGCACTTTTTGTTATATTCCCTGTAATGGTGTTCATCCTTTGCTCATTTGAGCACTGCATCGCCAATATGTACTACTTCTCCCTTGCCGGCGCCCTCGTTGGAAAAACCTACATATATCTCGCCGTTATGACACTTGGCAACGCCGTAGGCGGACTTATCATTCCGGCACTTACAAAGCTTACCGCAGAAAAGAAATAACCACACGCAGTCCCCCGGAGGAAACAATGCAAAGATACGTTATCGCAATAGATGCAGGCGGAACATTTTTCAAATCGGCTATTATTTCAGAGAACGCAGAAGTTCTACCCGGCTCATTTCTCACCGTTCCGGCAAACAGCGACGGTTCGCCGGAGATAGTGAAGGAAGGTTATCGCCGTACAATCACCACACAGCTTCGCACAGCTCAAAAAGCAGGGATAGAAATATCCGCCGTGGCAATTGACACCCCCGGTCCTTTCGACTACGAGGGCGGAATAAGCCTTATGAAGCACAAATTCAAGGCTATATACAATCTTCCGCTCCGTCCTTGGATAAATGAATATGCAGGTGATGTGCCTGTAACGTTTATCCATGATTCCGCCGCTTTTCTGACAGGCGAGATGTGGAATTCGCCCTACGGCGAATATAAGAACGCCGCAGGTGCAATGATAGGCACAGGGCTGGGTTTTGCCACCATGATGGACGGTGTGGTTCTGAGGAAGCCCGACGGTGATCCGCTGTATGATATATGGTGTGAACCGTACGATATCGGTGACGGCAAGGAGCACATCGCGGAGGACTTTGTTTCCGGACGGGGTATTGCCGCAAGATATGCCCCCGGCGGAAGAAATGCTAAAGAGATAGAGCTGCTTGCCACAACAGGCGATGAAGATGCTCTGAAGGTCTACCGCGATACCGGAACGATTCTCGGTCGTGCGGCGGCGCCGTATCTTAAAAAGGTAGGTGCTGAAATATTCATTCTCGGCGGACAGATAAGCCGTGCGCTTCCGTTATTCGAAGCCGAGCTTCGCGAGGCTCTGTCGGATGTTACCACGCTAAAGAAGATAGTCCGCTCCGCAAGGCTGGAATATTCCCATATGTTCGGAGCCGCTTGCGATTGTTTTTCTAAAATATAACGAAACAGCGCTGTCATGTAAGACAGCGCCGTTTTTTAATTATCACACGCCATCAATGCAAGCATCCACCCCATTCGACGGCGCAAAATCCGATGCGCTCAAATGCCGGCAATTTCTGCTCGGCAATTGTAACCGGAGCGTCCACCGCTTTTATGTGCATAGCCATGCGAAGCATAGAATCGGGTGCAGGTGTGATGTGAAGTGCATTTGACGCTTCACGCTCACCTGTCAGCTCAAAGCTTACAAGATTGTACTCGCTTGCTTCCATTATGGGAAGCCAATATATGATAAATTCGTTTGCTTCTCTTTCAGAAAATCCCATGTAGGCAAGCTTTTCTTCAAGGAACGCCGCCGAATCCTTGCCTGCCACGCAGAATCCCTCATCAAAGCTGTAGAAAGGCGCACCGCTTGTTTCCTCCCAATAAAGGGCGTAGTAGCTTCTGCCGCGAGAGTCCGTAAGCGTGCCATCGGGAGCGGCAGAAACGCTCCAGCCACCGCTGTACGCAGGATATACGGTAGTCAGTCGCTCAGGATGCTCGAATGTAACCGTCACATCCGTTTTCTCTGTGGGATAGAGATACAGCACCGGTTTTGCATAGGCAAAGGAAGAATATCCGCCGTCTACAAAGCCGACCTCGTCTGTTTCGGGGATGTAGTAGTATTCGATGTGACGGGTGTTGCCGTCCTTATCCGTATCGGCGCGATCCTCAAATATAAAGTAGTAGCACGGGACACCGTCCTTAGCTCCCACTCCGGACAGCCGCCAATGAAGCACCATTGTGTCCTTGATACTGCCAAATTCACACATAAGCTCACCGTAAGGCGCATACAGCATAAGCAGATTATCCTCTGTGCGGCGAAGAACATATCCCTCTCCAACATCCATTATAACTCCGCTTGCATCATTTTCGCCGGAATATACCACTTCCTTTTGCGAGTTGTAAATACGGTATCCGCCCTCACGCTGTGATTCAGCTATATAGTTTCCATCATCAAGCTGTGCAAAGAAGAAAAATTCATTATCAAAGGCAAGCTCAAAATTCATATCATACACCGTATATGGCATATAATACCCGTCGCCCCTCACAAAAAAGTCATCATACAAAGTATGCTCTAAATGATTCCCCTCGCTTGTGTGGATTACCGTATCATCCTTAATAAAGAACAGATGCGTACCAGTCTGATAGGTAACATATTCACCAAAAGAACCGATCTGTTCGGAGTCGGCAGGCGCGTCAATTTCAAGCACACCTATGGCGTTTCCGTCATTTCCCCAAACAGGTCTCGTATCAAATATCCTTATTTTCCCGTCAGTCACCGTTAGCTCCGGTATGGGAAGCTCACTTACCGCATCCATATCCATTGCCCGGGTAAAATAGTGAAACGTAACCGGCTCACCGTTTCCGTCAGTACCCTCCACCGTTATTTCCTCGCCGTCTGCTGTAACATTGCCTACAGAGAATCTGTAAGAATGTGACGCAAAATGAATAGTCTGCTTCATCTGCGCATCATATACACGTTCTTCTGTTACGATAAAATCTCCGTACTGCACCGCAGTTTCAGCGGAAGCATATCCGTCGCTCTTACCGCTTTCATCGAGCCAGTGTATTCTGACCCCATCCTCTGTTTTTTCAAGAACATAGGGATTTACGCAGTCCGCGCTGTCAGTAAGCAGAAAATAGCCGTCGTATATTCCCGAAAGCTCGCCGCGGCACATCACGGCAATCTCGCCGCCAATATCAAGAAAAGCTAAGTCCCCCTCAGAGTAAAGTATGCCGTCATCGGCAGTACCGTCCGTATCTGACGCATCTGTCACGGTATCCGATATATCTGCGCCGTAGTCCGTATCGGTTGCGTTTGTTTCATTTCCACCGTCTGCAACGCATCCACCAAGCAGTGCCGCCAACAGGGTTAAAACAGCAATATATTTTTTCATACAAAAACGCCTCCCGTAATATAATAATCTTATCACCAAATAAGACGAGATTTTTCAGAGAAAAGTTCCAATCAGAGAACAGCGAAAATATAACCAAATTTTCTATCGGATTTATGGTGATTTTTCCCACTTTATTCCTTTTCACAACAATTTACACCCATTTGCCTCAACATTTATACATATTAAACCCTTGACATAAAGCCGATGAAATGGTATAATAATATGAAATACAAAGACTTGATTATGGAGGTATATATATGCAGACCAAACCGACATACCTGATACTTGAAAACGGTATGGTTTTTTGCGGAAAGTCATTCGGTTATGAAGCCGAAGTAATGGGTGAAACTGTTTTTACCACCGCAATGACCGGCTATATGTCAACACTTACCGATACAGGTTACAAGGGACAGCTTGTTGTCCAGACATTCCCTCTTATCGGTAATTATGGCGTTGTTTCCCATGAATGTGAAAGTAAGGGCACATCTGTTTGTGCTTATATTGTCAGAGAATTATGTCAAGAGCCTTCCAATTTCAGATGTGAGGGTGCTCTTGACGTTTTTTTGAGGGAAAATAAGATAGTGGGCATCTCCGGCATCGACACGAGAAAGCTTACACGCATCCTTCGCGACCACGGCTCGATGAAAGCCAAGATAGCATATGAGCTTCCGGACGATATCGGCACTGTGACAGCGGAAATTAAAGCATATACCGCACCGGATGCCGTTTCGGCGGTTACCTGCGGCGAAACAACATCCGAAAAGCCCGAAAACGCTTCAAAAAAGGTAGTTTTGTGGGATTTTGGTGCTTCAGACTCCATAAAGACCGCACTTTTGGCGCGTGGATGCGAGGTCATCACCGTTCCTGCCGGAACAAAGTCAGATGATATCGCGGCGCTGAATCCCGACGGAATCGTGCTTTCAAACGGACCTTCCGATCCTATGTCGCACCCTGATATCATCGCCGAGATTGCAAAGATCACCGAGAAAAACATTCCGATGCTCGGAATCTGCCTCGGACACCTTATGCTGGCAGTATCAGAGGGTGCAAAATCCGTAAAGCTCCCCCACGGGCACCGCGGCGGTATGCCATCCATCAGACTTTCCGACAAGCGTGTGTTTATCACATCTCAGAATCAGGGTTATACGCTTGACGAGGCGACTCTTCCCGAAAACATCACCGTAACCTACAAAAACGGCAACGACGGTACGGTTGAGGGCGTGGCATACAAGAATATCCCGGCACTGGGAGTGCAGTTCCGTCCCGGCACTGCCGGAGGTCCCAACGCCACCGACTTTATCTATGACGAGTTTATAGGTTTAATGAAATAAGCAGAATGGAGGAATAGATATGCCGCTCAGAAAAGATATAAAAAAAGTAATGGTTATCGGCTCAGGTCCTATTGTTATCGGTCAGGCAGCCGAATTTGACTACGCAGGCACACAGGCGTGCCGTGCGCTTAAAGAGGACGGTCTTGAGGTCGTTCTTGTAAACTCCAACCCTGCGACCATAATGACAGACAACGCTATGGCAGACGAGGTATACATTGAGCCTCTTACACTGCCCACAATCAAGCGTATCATCGAAAAGGAACGCCCCGACAGCCTGCTGTCCACCCTTGGCGGTCAGACAGGTCTTACCCTGTCAATGCAGCTTGCAAAGGAAGGCTTCCTTGACAAAATGGGCGTAAAGCTTCTCGGTGCGCGTCCCGAAACCATCGACAAGGCTGAGGACCGTCAGATGTTCAAGGACACCATGATGAAGATCGGTCAGCCCTGCATTCCCTCTCTCGTTGTAAACGATCTTCACGCGGCACTTGAATTTGCCCATGCAAACGGCTATCCGCTTATTATCCGCCCCGCATTCACTCTCGGCGGAACAGGCGGTGGTATCGCATACAACGAGGATGAGTTTATTGAAATAACAAACGGCGGTCTCAACGCATCTCCTATTCATCAGGTACTTGTTGAAAAATGCGTATCCGGCTGGAAAGAGATCGAGTTTGAGGTTATGCGCGACAGCGCAGGCAACGTTATCACCATCTGTTCCATGGAAAACGTGGACCCCGTAGGCGTTCACACCGGCGACTCCGTGGTTGTTGCCCCTGCAGTAACTCTCTCCGACGACGAATATCAGATGCTCCGCGGCGCGGCTCTTGACATTATTCAAGAGCTTGAGATCGAGGGCGGATGCAACTGTCAGTTCGCACTTCATCCCGAAAGCAAGGAATACGCTGTTATCGAGGTAAACCCCCGCGTATCCCGTTCCTCCGCACTTGCATCCAAGGCTACAGGCTACCCCATTGCAAAGGTTGCGGCAAAGATCGCTATAGGCTACACACTTCCCGAAATTCTCAACGCGGTAACAGGCACGACCTATGCTTGCTTTGAGCCTACTATCGACTATATCGTTGTAAAATTCCCCAAGTGGCCCTTTGATAAATTCGTTTACGCAAAGAGAACCCTCGGCACTCAGATGAAGGCAACCGGTGAGGTCATGGCTATCGGTACTTCCTTTGAGCAGGCTATAATGAAAGCGGTACGCGGTGTTGAGATCGGCATGAACTGCCTCTCGCACAAGAAATACCGCGAGCTGTCCGATGAGGATGTAGCGTCAAGACTTTACAACGTGGACGATGAGCGTCTGTTTATCGTTTACGAGGCACTTCGCCGCGGAACTACCGTCGATAAGATCCATGAGATCACCATGATCGACGAATGGTTCTTAAATAAATTCCTCAATCTCATCAAAATGGAGCACAGCCTTAAAGATGAAGCTCTGACAAAGGAGCTTTACCATGAAGCTAAAGTAATGGGCTTCCCCGACAAGCTTATTGAGGAATACTGCGGAAAGGCACTTCCCGAGGGTATGCACAAGAGTGCCGTTTATAAGGTGGTTGACACCTGCGCGGCAGAATTCTCCGCAAACACCCCCTACTTCTACTCCACCTACGACGACGAAAACGAAGCGGCAGAGTTTATTGAGAAGAAGAAAGACCCCTCAAAGAAGACCGTAATCGTTTTCGGTTCAGGTCCTATCAGAATCGGTCAGGGTATCGAGTTTGACTACGCATCCGTACACTGCGTATGGTCGCTGAAGCAGGCAGGCTACGATGTTGTTATCGTAAACAACAACCCCGAAACCGTTTCCACTGACTTTGACACTGCCGACAGACTCTACTTCGAGCCGCTTACTCCCGAGGATGTAATGAACATCATCGAAACCGAGAAGCCTTACGGCGTTGTAGTAGCATTCGGCGGTCAAACCGCTATTAAGCTCACAAAGTTCATGTCCGAGCACGGCGTAAACATCCTCGGCACTTCCGCCGATTCAATCGACGCGGCAGAGGACAGAGAACGCTTTGATGCACTTCTTGAAGCAAATCACGTAGCACGTCCCGAGGGCTTCACCGTAATGACAACAGAGGAAGCACTTACCGTTGCTTCCCGTATAGGATATCCCGTTCTCATGCGTCCCTCATACGTTCTCGGCGGTCAGAATATGATTATCGCCTTTACCGAGGACGATATCAAGGAATACATGAAGATAATCCTTGCAAACAATATCGAAAACCCCGTTCTTATAGACAAATACCTCATGGGTATCGAGCTTGAGGTTGACGCTATCTGCGACGGTGACGATATCCTTATCCCCGGTATCATGGAGCACGTTGAGCGTACCGGTATCCACTCCGGCGACTCTATTGCAGTATATCCGGCATGGAACATCACCGATAAGCTCCGCGAGGAGATCATCGAGGTAACAAAGAACCTTTCCACATCTCTTAAGATAATGGGTCTTGTAAACATACAGTACCTTATAAGCAATCAGGACCACAGGCTGTATGTTATCGAGGTCAACCCCCGTTCTTCCCGTACAATTCCCTATATCAGCAAGGTTACAGGTGTACCCATGGTAGACCTTGCCACACGCTGTATGCTTGGCGAAAAGCTTAAGGATATGGGCTACGGCACAGGACTTTACAAGACATCTCCTTATGTTGCTGTAAAGGTGCCTGTATTCTCCTTTGAAAAGCTGATGAACGTTGACAACCACCTGGGTCCAGAAATGAAATCCACAGGTGAGGTTCTGGGTCTTGCAAGCACACGCGAGGAAGCACTGTTCAAGGGCCTTGTTGCGGCAGGCTACAAGCTGAAGAAGCAGGGCGGCATATTTATAACCGTCCGCGATTCCGACAAGTCCGAGATCGGCGAAACCGCAAAGCGCTTCTACGACCTTGGCTTTGAGCTTTACGCAACACGCGGTACTGCAGAAGTAATTGCAGACTACGGAATGAAGGTCAAGACCGTAGATAAGATTCACGAGGGCGAAAACAACACTCTTAAGCTTATCGAATCCGGACGTATCGACTATGTTATCTCCACATCCGCAAAAGGCCGTATTCCTACCCGTGACAGCGTTAAGATACGCCGCAAGACGGTTGAGCGTGCAATTCCCTGCCTTACCTCTATAGATACGGCAAATGCGGTTGCAGACTGCCTTAAGAGCCGTTATTCCCAGAGCTGCACCGAGCTTGTTGATATCAACGATATGCGCGATTCCAAGGCAACTCTTGAGTTTACAAAGATGGAAGCCTGCGGAAACGACTATATCTACTTCAACTGCTTCAATCAGAAGATCGACAACCCCGAGGGACTTTCCATCCGCCTTGCAGACCGTCACTTCGGCATCGGCGGCGACGGAGTAGTGCTGATGTATCCGTCTGACGTGGCTGACGTTAAGATGCGTATGTTCAACCTTGACGGTACAGAGGGCAAGATGTGCGGCAATGCGGCACGCTGCATTGTAAAGTATATGGTAGACAACAAGATGGCAAACGGCGAGACCGTTACTATCGAAACGCTGAGCGGAATCCGTGAGACCACATTCGAAAAGGTCAGCGGCGAGGTCAGCACCGTTACCGTTAACATGGGCAAGGCAGAGCTTAATCCGTCCCTTATCCCCGTGAAGATGGCTCTTCGAAACGTGATCGGCGTTCCTACCCAGGTTGCCGGCGACCGTTACCGTATCACCTGCGTGTCTATGGGCAATCCTCACTGCGTTGTATTCAACGACGAATTTGAAGATGTGCTTGACAATCTTAATCTGCAGGAGCTTGGTCCGAAGTTTGAAAACGATCCGCTGTTCCCCGAGCGTGTGAACACCGAATTTGTTAAGGTGCTGAACTCTCACACACTTAAGATGCGTGTATGGGAGCGCGGCTCCGGTGAAACCTTCGCCTGCGGAAGCGGTGCCTGCGCGGCTGTAGTGGCGGCGGTTGAAAACGGCTACTGCCCCAAGAATGAGGAAATTACCGTTAAATTAAAGGGCGGCGATCTAAAGATCCGCTACACCGATGAAGCGGTATACCTCTCAGGCGATGCCACCAAGATTTACGAAGGCAAGGTTGTACTTTAAGATTTTGCAATAGTGAAACCGGCAGGAGCAAGCTCCTGCCGGTTACTTTTATTATTCGTCCCACAAAACGATCCGCCCCTCTGAACGTGTGGCATTCATATCAATTATACGCTGATTGGACGATCCGCGGAATTTCAGCATAAGATTGCGCTTTTCGTGCACATACCGTCCGTCCACCAACACATCAATAAGCGAGAGTATTTCGTCCGTCGCCTCGCATCTCGGATGTGAGCCGTCACGTCGAAGCTCCTCATATGTAAAGCCGGAAAATACCCATATATCCTTCTCCGGATACGCCTCACGCACACGCCTGAGAAACGGCAGAAGCGCACGCTGATTCTGCGGCTCAAAGGGTTCACCGCCAAGCACCGTAAGCCCGTTTATATACGTCGGCTTCAGCATATCGAGGATTTTGTCCTCCACTGTACTGGTAAATTCCTCACCGAAGGAAAAATCCCACGTCTCCGGCTGAAAGCAATGCTCACACCTGTTGGTGCATCCCGACACAAACAATGTGACGCGCACTCCAACACCGTTTGCCACGTCGCAGTTTTTTATATTTCCGTAATACATGGCTTACAGATGAAGTACCCTTTCCTTTATTTCCTGTGTGCGTCCCTGATTCCAATACTGCGTACCGATATAACCGCAGGTGCGACGCGCAACATTCATTTTGTCCTGATCGTTATTGCCGCACTGAGGACAGGTCCAAACAAGCTTGCCGTCAGTCTCCTTTATTTCGATCTCACCGTCGAATCCGCACACCTGGCAGTAATCGCTCTTGGTGTTAAGCTCCGCGTACATGATATTGTCGTAGATACAGCGGATGACCTGCATAACAGCTTCCAGATTGTTCTGCATATTGGGCACTTCAACATAGCTGATAGCACCACCGGGAGAAAGAGCCTGGAACTTCGCTTCAAATATAAGCTTATCAAAAGCGTTTATCTCCTCGGTAACATGAACGTGATAGGAGTTTGTTACATATGACTTGTCAGTAACGCCCTTGATGATTCCGAAACGGCGCTGGAGACATTTTGCAAATTTGTAGGTTGTGGATTCAAGGGGAGTGCCGTACAATGAGAAGTCGATATTATGCTCGGCTTTCCAGCGGCGGCAGGCGGCGTTAAGATATTCCATCACCTCAAGAGCAAATGGAGTTGCTTCGGGGTCGGTATGAGATTTGCCCGTCATATAGCGCACACACTCATAAAGTCCCGCATAACCGAGGGATATGGTTGAATATCCGCCGTAAAGCAGTTTGTCGATAGTTTCGCCCTTTTCAAGACGTGCCAGAGCACCGTACTGCCAAAGTATTGGCGCGGCATCGGAAAGTGTGCCTTTGAGACGGTTATGACGGCACATGAGCGCACGGTGACAAAGCTCAAGACGCTCATCGAATATCTTGTAGAACGCGTCACGGTCTTTTTCGGAGGACAGCGCGATATCTACAAGATTTAGAGTCACAACGCCCTGATTGAATCTGCCGTAATATTTCGGCTGACCGTTTTCGTCAACATACGGAGTTAAGAAGCTGCGGCAGCCCATGCAGGTGTAGCAGTGACCCTCACCGTTTTTGTCGATTTTCAGCTCAAGCATCTTCTTTTCCGAAATATAGTCCGGCACCATGCGCTTTGCGGTACATTTCGCCGCAAGCTTTGTGAGATAATAGTAAGGAGCACCTTCGTTAATATTATCCTCTTCAAGCACATACACAAGCTTCGGGAAGGCAGGCGTTACCCAAACACCCTTCTCGTTTTTAACGCCCTGCAAGCGTTGTTCAAGCACTTCCTCTATAATAAGCGCAAGGTCACGCTTCTCCTGCTCACTCTTTGCCTCGTTAAGATACATGAACACAGTAACAAAGGGTGCCTGTCCGTTGGTTGTAAGAAGCGTTACCACCTGATACTGTATAGTCTGCACACCGCGGCGTATCTCCTCGCGCAGTCTGCGCTCAACAAGCTCGCTTATCTTATCCTCCGACAGCTCTGTGCCGATATCCGTCATCTCGTTCTTCACATCCCGCGTGATCTTCTCACGGCTCACCGCCACAAACGGTGCAAGGTGAGTACGCGAAATGGACTGTCCGCCATACTGATTGGATGCCACCTGCGCGATTATCTGCGTTGCGATATTGCAGGCGGTGGAAAAGCTGTGGGGACGCTCGATCAAGGTGCCTGTAATAACAGTTCCGTTCTGCAGCATATCCTCAAGATTCACGAGATCGCAGTTGTGCATATGCTGAGCAAAGTAATCCGAATCGTGGAAATGAATAATACCCTCGTTGTGAGCCTTTACAATATCCTCGGGAAGAAGAATGCGGTTTGTTATATCGCGGGACACCTCGCCTGCCATATAATCGCGCTGTGTGGAATTTATCACAGGATTCTTGTTGGAATTTTCCTGCTTTGCTTCCTCGTTGTTGCACTCAATAAGCGAAAGTATCTTGTCGTCCGTTGTATTGGACTGACGGACAAGGCTTCTGGTATAGCGATAGGTTATATATATCTTCGCAAGCTCAAACGCGCCGTGCGCCATGAGCTGATGCTCTACCATATCCTGAACTTCTTCAACTCCGGGAGATCTTCCAAGTGTTTCGCAGGATATAACCACACTTTCCACTATCCGATCGATCTGAAGCGGCGTTATGCGGCAGCTTTCCTCCACCGCGTTGTTTGCCTTGCTTATGGCAACCGCAATTTTTTGCTTGTCAAACTCTGCTTCTGAGCCGTTTCTTTTAATTATCTTCATTTTTCCATCTCCTGAATTACCGTATTTTATAGAAATCGTCCATATCGCACATTTTGTATTTTTAATAGTTAAACCACTATATATAGTATGCGTTGTTCTTAAATGATACCATATATTGTGGTTCTTGTCAATAGCGCAGTCAATATTATTTATTTTTTGGCGTTGTATACAAAGAAACACGACCATTTTGGTGCACTTTAAACCAATTGATGGCTTTGTGGCTTTCTCATATGAGGATTTCTTCCCGAAACACCGCTTATTATTGACATATACATAATAAAATGGTAAACTATATACACTGTCCATAAAAACACACAAACGGAGATATAAAAGCCATGAAATACCTGTCACAAATCACGCTTATCCTCGCCGTATCCTTTCTCGGCGAACTTCTTGGACACCTTCTTCCCCTGCCAATCCCCGGAAGCATATACGGTCTTACAATTATGTTTATTCTGCTGCTTACAGGAGTAATAAAGCTGTCTCAGGTCAAAAAAACCGGCGATCTGCTCCTTTCGCTTATGCCAATAATGTTCGTAGCCCCCGGCGTGGGACTTATTGAGAAATTCGATGCCTGCGCAGAATTTATTGTACCGATTCTGATAACGGCTACGCTGTCTACCTTTGTTGTAATGGCAGTAAGCGGATGCGTGACGGACGCGCTTATAAAATTCCAAAGTAAGAAGGAGCAAGCGGATAATGCTAAATAATATAGCTTCAAATACACCATTTTTCGGTGCTTTTTTAACCGCCGTCATTTTCCTTATAGCCCTGAAGCTTCAAAAAAAGTTCCGGCTTGCGATATTAAATCCCCTTCTCGTATCCTGCACGGTAATAATCGTTTTTCTCATTGCCGCCGGAATTGACCCCGATATATTCATATACGGAAGACTTACCGCCGACGGCAAATATGACGGTACGGGTGCGGCACTGTTTCAGGTAATGCTCACCCCAACAACCGTATGCCTTGCAATACCGCTTTACGAAAAGCTCTCCTATCTAAAGAAATATCCGCTGGCAATACTGGGCGGCATAGCATCGGGTGCGGTAGTCAGCATGGGAAGCGTATTTGCTATCAGCCGCATTTTCAGTCTCAGCCGCGAGCAATATGTAACGCTCCTTCCGAAATCAATTACCACCGCCATAGGCATGGGCGTTTCCGAAGAGTTTGGCGGAATCGTCCCCGTAACCGTTGCTGTAATCGTTCTAACAGGTATTGTGGGAAATATAATCGCATCGGGCGTTGTGCGGCTGTTTCGCATCAAGCATCCGGTTGCAGTGGGAGTCGCCTGCGGTACGGCGGCGCACGCCATCGGCACATCCCGTGCGCGGGAATTCGGAGAAATAGAGGAAGCCATGAGCGGTCTGTCCATTGCCGTTTGCGGAATTATTACTGTTATTCTCATGCCGCTTTTTACCGCCATTCCCATTTAAATGTTTGTCAAACAAATATCAGGCTTGTTATTTTGTTGACAATTTGCATAAAATCATAGTTTGAAGCAAATATTTTTGTGAATTTCGTCATTTTTGCTCTTGTTTTATTGCCTGAAATGTAGTATAATGTAATTATACGATTATTTTATCATTTCATGAGCAAAGAGGTGACTCATTTGGCATTAACCTTTAATGGCGGTATTCATGTTGAAGAACATAAAAATACACGCGGATGCGTCGTTGAAGCGATGACACCGCCGGCTTTGGTATCAATACCTATGTCACAGCATATAGGTATCCACGCAGAGCCTTGTGTGGGTGTTGGCGACACGGTGCTTCGCGGACAGCGTATCGGCGAGGTTGAAGCAGGTCTCGGATGCCCTGTGCACTCAAGCATTTCGGGCAAGGTTATAAGAATTGACGAGCGCAGCACAGCCACAGGAGCAAGAATACGCAACATAGTAATAGAAAACGACGGACGCATGGAGGTCCACCCGGATATTGCACCGTGGGGCAAAACGCTTGCAGATACCACAACAGAGGAGATCGTTGAGATCGTCAGAAATGCCGGAATCTCAGGTATGGGCGGTGCCACATTTCCTACATATGCAAAGATAAATTCGGCTCTTGGCAAGGTTGAGCATATTATTGTAAACTGCGCTGAATGCGAACCTTTTATAACTGCAAACCACCGTCTACTCCTTGAAAATCCCGGTGCTGTTATCGGCGGACTCAAAATACTTCTGAAAGCCTTCGGCATAAGACAGGGCGAGATTGCAATTGAGGACAACAAGTCCGACGCAATAAGAATGTTAAAAGAGCTTACAGAGGACAGCGAGCTTGTAAAAATCCATGTACTTAAAACCAAATATCCGCAGGGTGACGAGCGTCAGATCATCTATGCACTGACAGGCAAGGAGCTACCTATGGGCAAGCTTCCGGCTGATGTGGGATGCTGTATCTTCAACGCCGAAACCTGCGCCGCAATATACAACGCATTTGTAAGCGGTATGCCGCTTGTAGAGCGTATTGTAACCGTTGACGGCGACTGCATCAAAAATCCCAAAAATGTGCTTGTTCCCATCGGAACATCATACCGCGACCTTATCGCTTTCTGCGGCGGACTTACCCGCGAGCCGAAAAAGATCGTAAACGGCGGACCTATGATGGGCTTTGCACAGTGGGACATAGATTCCCCTGTAACCAAAGGCACATCCGCTATTTTGGCGTTGTCCGAGGATATCGAGCACCCTTATGAGCAGCCTATAGCCTGCATAAGATGCGGACGCTGTGTGCGCGGATGCCCCATGAAGCTTATGCCGAATTATCTTGCTATGTTTTCTATGCAGGATAAGCTTGATATGGCAGAGCAGTTCGATATTACAAGCTGTGTTGAGTGCGGAAGCTGCTCCTACAGCTGTCCTGCACACGTTCCGATATCGCAGTATATACGCGCTACCAAGATAAAGGTAATTGAGCGCAGCCGTGCAATGCTTATCGCACGCGAAAAAAGCCAAAACAAGTAAAGGAGGGGCAGAAAATGACGACTGAACAGAATAATATTCAAAGTGATATAACCGCCGATACTGCCGCTCCCACAGCAGTGGTTGACAATGTTCCCGCTGCTGAGGACACAGACAAAAATGCATTTGTCCCCGAGCTTCTCACGGTAACACCCTCACCGCACATCCGTGCCGCCGATACAACGCGCACCATAATGCTTGATGTGTGCATCGCGCTTCTTCCGGCGCTTATTTTCGGCATATACATATTCGGTCTGCGTGCACTCACAGTAACGGCGATTGCCGTAATATTCGCCATGCTGTCCGAGTTTATATGGGAAAAGCTTATGAAAAAGCCGGTTACGGTACTTGACTTTTCCGCAGTGGTTACAGGACTTCTTATCGGTATGAATATGCCTGTATCCGTACCGCTCTGGATACCTGCGGTAGGCTCGGTATTTGCAATAATCGTGGTGAAACAGCTCTTCGGCGGTCTTGGCAAAAACTTTGTAAACCCTGCCCTCGCGGCACGTGTATTCCTGTTTGCATGGCCGGCACATCTTAACACCTTTGTGTCCCCCGATGCACAGCTTTCACCCATAGCTATATCTGTCCCCGATGCAGTGGCAAGCGCAACGCCCCTTGTTGCACTGAAAAACGGTATTCTCCCCACAAGCACATCCCTTTTCAATGCCGCACTCGGCTATGAGAGCGGATGTCTCGGTGAAACCTCAGCTCTGCTGCTCACCGCAGGATTTATATATCTCTTAGTGCGTCGTGTAATCACATGGCACATTCCCGTGTCATTCATAGGAACAGTATTCCTGCTCTCCTATATTTTCCCGCAAAGCACGCCTACCCTTGATTTTGCGCTTTACGAGATTCTTTCGGGCGGACTGTTCCTCGGTGCAATTTTCATGGCAACAGACTATGTAACTTCACCTATAACTAATAAAGGACGTGTTATATACGGTATAGGATGCGGTGCGCTCACCGTTTTCATCCGATACTTCGGAGGCTATAACGAGGGTGTTTCCTTCGCGATACTCATTATGAATCTTCTTGTATGGTATCTCGACCGCTACACCAAACCCACAAGATTCGGAGGTGCTAAGGTTGGCAAAGCAAAAAAATGAAATATCTTCATCCGCAAACACCGGAGATGTAAAAACCATCCTCGGCATCACGTTTAAGCTTTTTCTCATAAGCACAATTACCGCAATTCTGCTTTCGGGAGTAAACGCGCTCACCGTTGACAGGATCGCGGAAAATGCCCGTGCCGAAAAAGCGGCGGCTATTGCAGAAATCTTTTCGGGAAATATCGAAAGCGAGCTTTTCGAGTCCCCCATTGGCGGAATAGCAGAGCTTTATGTGGTAAAAGAGAGCGGCAATGCCGTTGGATACGCGGCGCAGGTTGAACCTCTGGGATTTGGCGGCACAATGACTGTAATGGTAGGTGTAAACGCCGACGGCACGCTTGCAGGCGTTAAATTGGTGTCTCATTCGGAAACCCCCGGTCTTGGAAGCCGTGCGGGAGATCAGGAATACCTCTCGCAGTATATTGGCAAGGGCGCTGAGTCATTAAATGGCGGAATCGACATAATCACCGGCTCTACCATCTCATCAAACGCCATCCTTGAAGCGGTAAACACCGCGCTTACTGCACACCACACCGTCTTTGCGGCAAACGGAGGTGCAAAATGAGTAAGTATACAGTAAAAAACGTCGGCGAGCAGTTCCTTGACGGCCTGTTCTACAAAAACCCCGTTCTTATGCAGCTTCTCGGTATGTGCGCCACACTTGCTGTAACCACATCGGTAACAAACGCACTTGGAATGGGACTTTCGACCACTGCCGTGCTTATCTGCTCCAATATTTTTATTTCACTTCTCCGTAAGTTCATTCCAAAGCAGATACGTATAGCATCTTACATAGTTATCATTTCCGGATTTGTAACGGCAATACAGCTGCTTATCAAGGCATATCTTCCCGACCTTGACAAGTCTCTGGGACTTTTCATTCCGCTCATAGTAGTAAACTGTATCATTTTGGCACGGGCTGAATCATTCGCATCAAAAAATCCCGTACTGCCTTCCGCCGTTGACGGTCTTGCAATGGGTCTTGGATTCACATTTGCGCTCTCGCTTCTTGCATCTGTTCGCGAGATCATCGGATCAGGTACTTTCTGCGGAATACAGATAATGCCCGACTTCTTTGAGCCGGCAATCATCTTCATTCTGCCCTCAGGTGCTTTTCTCACTCTCGGATTCCTCATTGCGCTTATGAATAAAATCATGAACTCCATAAAGGAAAAAGACAAAAAGAAGTCACTCGAAACGAAAGCCGCCGAAAAGGAAGCAGAACTTGCTGCCGAAGAAGAAATCACCGTTTCAACCGAAGCGGAAGTAAAGGAGGAGATCTAACATGGACTATCTTGTTGAAATTCTCCTTTTGATGCTGGGTGCGGTGCTTGTGGAAAACTACATTTTCTCAAAATTCCTCGGTATCTGTCCTTTCCTCGGTGTATCCGAAAAGCCGGATACCGCACTGGGTATGGGCTTCGCCGTGGTGTTCGTAATGACCCTCTCAAGCGCGGCAACATGGGCGGTATATCACCTGATACTTGTTCCGTTTGGACTTGAATATCTTGAAACCATCGCGTTCATTTTGATAATCGCATCTCTCGTTCAGCTTATCGAAATGTTCCTTCGCAAATTTGTACCGGCTCTTTACGGTGCGCTGGGTATTTACCTGCCGCTTATCACAACCAACTGTGCCGTGCTCGGTTCTGCACTTCTTAATATTCAGAACGGGTACAATTTCATTGAATCCTTAGCATACGGCTTCGCATCTGCGGTTGGCTTCACCTTGGCTATAGTTATCTTCGCAGGAGTCCGCGTGCGCATTTCCTTTGCTGAGCCGCCAAAAAGCTTCCGCGGCACTCCCATTGCACTTATCGCGGCGGGACTTATCGCCATGGCTTTCTCCGGCTTCTCCGGAATGAGCTTCTAAGGGGGACACACAGATGGAAAACATTCAAAATATTCTTTTTGCCGCCCTGTGGTTTGCAATTCTCGGCGGCGCAATGGGTGTACTTCTTGCCATAGCTTCAAAAATTTTTTATGTGAAATCAGACGAGCGTGTGGAGGAGATATCCGAACTGCTTCCGGGTGCTAACTGCGGCGGATGCGGCTACGCAGGCTGTGCGGCATTAGCCGAGGCTATTGCAAAAGGCGAAGCTAAAACCTCCGCCTGTGTTGCAGGCGACGAAGCGCTTGCCGCAAAAATAGCCGCCATAATGGGTGTTGCGGCTGAAAAGCCTGTCCGTATGCGTGCACAGGTTATGTGCTCCGGCACATCTGAATTTGCCAATAAAAAATACGTTTACGAGGGTGCTGTTGACTGCTATGCCGCTTCAAAGCTTGGCGGTGGCGACAAGCTTTGCCCCAACGGATGCATCGGTCTTGGAAACTGCGTTAAGGCGTGCGTGTTTGACGCTATTGAAGTAGTAAACGGCGTTGCTGTAGTTGACTACGAAAAGTGTCAGGCGTGCGGCAAGTGCGTTACAGCGTGTCCGAAGCATATTATTAAGCTTATCCCCTACGATTCTACCCATTGGGTTGGATGTATGTCTGTAGATAAGGGTGCTGTTACCAAAAAATACTGCGAGGTAGGCTGCATAAGCTGCCGCCTTTGCGAGAAAGCTTGCGCTGAGGGTGCTATACACGTTACCGACTATGTTGCATCCATCGACTACGAAAAATGTGTTCAGTGCGGTGCGTGCGTCGAGAAGTGTCCGAGAAAGATCATTTGGTCGGATAAATCCCAGCGTGTCAGCGTCACAATAAATCCCGAACACATCGAAGAAGCTTGACAAATACACGAGGTGCCGTGCACGGTGCCTCGTTTTGTCGCTTTATACCGAAAGGAGGCGCACACCGTGATACGGCTGTATCTTACAGGATGTACAAAATCAGATGAGCACGAGGCGGCACGAAAGCTTTCGGAATATGCGTTTCGTGACATATTTAAAAGATCTGCCATGCTGTGTCATGATAAAAACGGCAGACCGCGATTCAAAGATGAAGATAAGATCCATATCAGCATATCACATTCAAACACTCTTTGCGCGGTGGCAATATCCGATCATGAAATCGGAGTGGACATAGAATATACAGACGGCACCGAGGAGCGGCTTGTGCGCTTGGCAAAGCGGTATTTCACGCCGTCCGAAGCCGATTATGTGATAAAAGCACCGGCGATGAATTTTTATGAAGTCTGGTGCGCAAAGGAAAGTTATATGAAATATACCGGTGAAGGTTTTGCCCGCCCTATGAGTTCATTTTCGGTATTTGATTCGGAGCTGTGCTTCTCGCACTTTTTATATGAGGATTATGCGGTGTGCATATGCTCCTCAGAAAAGTATACCTCAAAACCTATATATGTTATTCTATAAATATATGAATTTCGGGAACATTTCGGCGCGTTACAACGTCAAACAACACCGATACAAGTGACAGGAGTAATCAATGCGCACATTATATATAAAACAAAACGACGCAGGACAGCGTCTTGATAAATTTCTTTCAAAAGCGGTCAAGGCAATGCCAAAATCGCTTATGTACAAATGCATACGCACCAAAAAGATAAAGGTAAACCGTAAGCGTACCGACATCGGGTATATTCTTAACGAGGGCGACACAGTTGAGATGTTCGTATCAGAGGAATTCTTCTCGGATACCGCCACAGAGCAGGCTTTTATGAAGCTGACACCCCATCTTGACATCGTGTACGAGGATGAAAACATAATGCTCCTTGAAAAACAGCCGGGGCTTATTGTTCATTCCGATGACGAGGAAGAGGTTAATACCCTTATAGGTCATGTCAAAGCTTACCTCTACAGAAAAGGTGAATATAAGCCCGAGGACGAGCAGTCGTTTGCCCCCGCGCTGTGCAACCGTATCGACAGAAACACCGGCGGCATTGTCATCGCGGCAAAAAATGCGGAAGCTCTTCGCGTAATGAACGAAAAGATCAAAAACGACGAGCTGTCAAAATTTTACCTTGCCGCGATTCACGGTATTCCAAAGAAGAAAACCGATACGCTGAGAGGATACTTAAAAAAGGACTCCGCCAGCAACATGGTGGATATTTCAACGTCTCCCCGTCCGGGTTACAAGGAAATAATCACAAAATACCGTGTGATTGAAGAATCCCGTGACCTTTCGCTTGTTGAAGTGGAGCTTGTTACAGGACGAACACATCAAATACGTGCACACTTTGCATCAATCGGTCATCCGCTCCTTGGAGATGGAAAATACGGCATAAACAGAGACGATAGGAAGCATGGATACAAATTTCAGGCGTTATACGCATACAAGCTGGAATTCAGATTCAAAACCCACGGCACCGTGCTTGATTACCTCGATAAAAAAAGCTTTTCGGCGCAAAAGAGCAAAATATGGTTTTTAAAGGAATTTAATCAATAATAAAATTCTGTTTACATTTTCATATTCCGCAGTTCATACTATCGTGATATGATATATTAGAAATTACATAAAAAAGGAGTGGACTTACCACGCAGACTATTATAAGTAACATTCGCGGCTGTATAAAACGCTTTATTTTTGCACCGCTTCACATTACCATCCCAATTCTTGTAGGGTTGGCATTTGTTTTGGAATTTATCCTTGAAATTTTGGGGCGCCGCTCCCTAATGGGTGCGTTGACATTTTTAATATCGTCACCGCACATCTTCGCCGCAAATACCCTTATTATTTTATTCACTCTGTCGATTTCTCTGCTTTTGCGGCGCAGACTTACATTTCTCTTTTTCGCCTGCCTTTTGTGGCTGATTCTCGGCATAACAAATGCCGTGGTACTGACATACCGTTCATCCCCTCTCTCCGCAATCGACTTCCTTATTGTCAAATCGGCTCTTGACATTATGGATCTGTATTTATCCACAATTCAAATTGTGCTTATAATAGTAGGGATTGTCGCAGTTATTGCGCTCGGAGTGGTTATGTTTATCAAATGCCCGCGCTGTCATGTAAACTATAAGAAATCCATCGTATGCGTGGTGCTTACAGCGATCCTGACGGTGGGACTCGGCGCACTTGCCGTACCTGTAGATGCATCGGATTACGAAACGGCTGAGCTATCCGACTCATACGAATCCTACGGCTTTGTTTACTGCTTTACACGCAGTATCATTTCTCAGGGAGTCAAACGTCCGGGCGGATATTCCTCGGACAAGGCAAACGAGATAATTGATGCACTGAAGAACACCTCCGATTCTACCGTATCGGACAAGCTTCCGAACGTAATATACGTTCAGCTTGAATCCTTCTTTGACGTAAAATACGTAAAAGATGTTGAATTTTCAGAGGACCCCACGCCCAATTTTACAGCACTTAAGGAAAACAACATATCCGGCTTCATGCGCGTACCTCATATAGGCGGCGGAACAGCAAACATCGAATTTGAAGTCCTGACGGGAATGAATCTGGATCACTTCGGATTCGGTGAATTTCCGTATACTACCGTCCTTCAGGACCGCGCCTGCGAAAGCCTTGCCGCAAACCTTAAAACGCTTGGATATTCAGCCCACGCTATCCATACTTACATTGCAACCTTCTATGACCGCCATAAGGTCTATCCCAATCTTGGATTTGATACATTTACGTCGCTTGAGATGATGTCTGACGTAACGAAGAATGTACTAAGCTGGGTTCACGACAGAAATCTTATAAAAGAGATAAACTCCGCCCTTGATTCAACCAATACCGCCGACTTTGTTTTTGCAGTCAGCGTGCAGGCACACGGAAGATATCCCGATGAGCCGCTGTCAAATCAGGGAATCTTTGTGGAAAAAGGTCCAATTGACGTATACAACATCACCGATGAAAAGATGTATTATCAGTATGATTTCTATGTAAATGAGATCCACGATATAGACAAATTCATAGGCGACTTTTGCGATTCTCTTGAGTCGCGCGGTGAGCCCTGCGTTGTGGTATTTTACGGAGACCATCTCCCGGCACTTTCGCTTACCGACGATATGATGAAAAACGGCAGTGCATACGAAACCGAGTATGTGATATGGAGTAGCAGTGAGCTTCAGGGTATTGATAACTCTGTTGACCCCAATACATATGACCGCGATCTTGAAGCTTATATGCTTTCAGCGTATGTCGGACAACTGTGCGGCATCCATGTGGGAGATATCACGCTGCTTCATCAGAACGGCTTCAAGACAGGAGAGCCTTATGACGATGCGCTTCATACGCTTGAATACGCTCAGCTTTACGACGAGGGCGGCAACAAACACACGCCCACGCAAATGACATTCGGTACACAACCAATTACTGTGGAATCCTACTCGGTGTCAGACGGCACATTGTATATAAAGGGAACCGGTTTCAACAAGTACAGCACCGTCAAGCTTGACGGCGTGAAGCGCAACACTCTCTTTATTGACTCCAACACTTTAGCTGTAGAAAATGTACTTTTCTCTAACAGCGAGCCGGATGTGGTTCAGATTGCCGACGATGGCACTGAGCTTGCGTATGCAGTAAAGACTTACAAATAGTATAAAAATATCCTCGGAGCAAATCCGAGGATATTTTTTATATAATTTACTTTTGCTTCGGATGAGGACCAACATGCTTGCTGGGAATAACGCCGCGCGCCGATGTTTTTCCTTCCGGAATGATATCGCCTGCCTTGGTAAGGGCAATCTTGGTCGCAAGCGGACCTACAAGCTCAAGCACAAGCACAGAGAACAGGACAATATTCCTGATAAGTCCGCCCTGTGAGAGATCGCTTACAAGCAGTGACATACCGAGTGCCACACCTGCCTGCGGAAGAAGTGTGATGCCAAGATACTTGCATACATTAGATGGACATTTCATCCATTTTGCACTTAAATACGCTCCGCCGCACTTTCCGACAGCACGCGCCGCAAGGAATGCAACGCCTATCAGAACTATCATAACATTTCCGAACACAGAAATATTAAGCTCAGCACCGGAAAGAACAAAGAACAGTATGAACAGCGGGGTTGTCCAACCGTCAACACGCTCCATAAGCTCCTCTGAATAGTCGCACATATTGCAGAACACTGTTCCAAGCATCATGCATACAAGGAGCGATGAGAAACCGATCTCAACCGGACCAATGTGGAATTTCAGCATAGACAGTGAAACCGTAAGGAACACAAACGCTATTGCCATGGACATACGCTTGGAGCGTGAGTGGAAGAAACGCTCGATAAAAGTAAGTACAGCACCCATAAGTGCACCGAGGAGCAGTGATCCCACGATTTCAATAATGGGGTTAAGTATAATTGAGATAACGTCGATATGTCCCATCTCAAGCGCACGTGCCACACCGAGAGATATGGCAAACACCACAAGTCCCACCGCATCGTCAATTGCAACGATAGGAAGAAGCAGGTCTGTAAGCTCACCCTTGGCCTTGTACTGACGTACAACCATCAAGGTTGCCGCAGGTGCTGTGGCGGTAGCTACAGCGCCAAGTACAATAGCGGCAGACAAGGTCAGCACATCCGGCATTGCAAAATGTACCGCGACAAGCGCAATATCAACAACTACAGCCGCCGTAACCGCCTGAAAAATACCGATGAAGGTCGCCGCCTTGCCGGTTTTTCTCAGCTGTGAAAGGCGGAATTCGTTTCCGATTGAGAAAGCGATAAATCCGAGGGCAGCATTGGAAATAAGAGACAGATGCTCAAGACTTTCAAGAGACGGGAATCCAAGTCCGTCTATTCCGAGAGCACCTATGCAGTAAGGTCCGACTAAAATTCCCGCCACAAGATAAGCGGTAACTGCCGGAAGAGATACAAGCTTTGCAAGCCTTGAAAGCATCAAGCCAACAAGCATTGCAAGTGAAATTGAAAGAAGCAAAGTCATAACATACTTCCCTATATAATTAGATTTGCCGTGTATTTACACGACCTATAATATATTAGCCCTAAACCGCAATTTTGTCAATAGTGAAATTAGACAAAATATCACTGTACGCAGTGATAATAATATATCTTTAAAAGCGCGGCAGCATTTTATGCTGACCGCGCCCATTTACTGTATTTATTTACCGCCAAAAAGGGGCGTTGACAAGTATCTGTCGCCCGTATCCGGAAGCAGTACCACGATACTTAGTCCTGCATTCTCCGGGCGCTTTGCAAGCAATGTAGCGGCATGGAGAGCCGCACCGGAAGATATACCAACAAGGATTCCCTCGCTTCCTGCAAGTGCCCTTGCGGCACCGTATGCTTCCTGTTCATTTACGGTTATAATTTCGTCAAGAAGCGATACATCGAGTATATCCGGCACAAAATTCGCCCCGATGCCTTGAAGTCCGTGCGCTCCGCTCTTTCCCTTGGAAAGCATAGGTGAGGAAGCAGGCTCTGCGGCAACTATTTTTACATTCGGATTTTTCTCTTTAAGATATCTGCCGATTCCCGTGATAGTGCCGCCTGTTCCAACGCCGGCAACGAATATGTCAACCTTTCCGTCCATATCCTCCCATATCTCAGGACCGGTGGTCTCATAATGCGCCATAGCATTTGCCGGATTCTCAAACTGTCCTGCTATTATGCTTCCGTCAATCTGCGCCGCAAGCTCCCTCGCCTTCTCTATGGCACCCGACATACCGAGTTTGCCGTCTGTAAGGATCAGCTCGGCTCCGTAAGCACCAAGCAGAGTCCGGCGTTCCACACTCATGGTATCGGGCATTGTCAGTATGACCTTGTATCCGCGTGAAGCGGCAACCGCCGCAAGTCCTATGCCCGTATTTCCGCTTGTAGGCTCTATTATCGTCCCACCCGGCTTAAGTCTGCCGCTTTTTTCGGCGTCATTTATCATATAAAGAGCCGCTCTGTCCTTAACACTGCCTGCCGGATTAAAATATTCAAGCTTTGCGAATATTTTTGCCGCCAGATTATGCTTTTCACTGTAATGCACCGTCTCAAAAAGCGGTGTCTTTCCGATAAGCTCTCCAAAAGATCTGTATATGTTCATATGCTTCCTTTCATTAGCTGTCCGTCATCGCAACGCGGTGACAGACTAATATTTTTTTACTTATTTTACCGCATCTTTAACTTTTCGACAAATTTCGAAAATTTATAGTATATTATGCAAAAAACACAGTCAGAATGTTCGGGGATTATCCTAATTGAAACCTGCACACTTATGTGGTATAATTATATATGTTAACATCAAGTGCAGATATCCGCAAATAACACGCCACAGGAGCAAGACTATGCAAGCACACCCCTACCGCCCCCTTGAGTTCACGGAATATACAGAAGAAGAATTGATCCGGCAAATACGCACCCTGCTTACGGAGATGGGAATGTCCACACACCTTAAGGGATTTTCGTACCTCTGCCGCGCTATAGAGATCGTATATATGGACAAAATCGCTATCCGCAATGTTATCGTTGGACTGTATCGGCAGATAGCGGAAGAAAACCGCACCACCGTATCCTGCGTGGAACGAAACTGCCGAACCGCAATAAAGCTCCTTTTTAAAAACGGCGATAAATTGAAGCTTAGCGAACACTTTTTAAAAAGCAGTGCCGAAGATACACCGTCTGTACGCGAATTCACAGCACTTCTTGCGGATAAACTGAGACGCAATCTGATAAATACCGGAAGGACCAACCTATGAGTGATGAAGCTCTTGATATTCAAGTTACCGATATTCTGATATACCTTGGGATTCCGGTAAGCTGCAAGGGTTATGACTACTTAAGATGTTCTATAATACTTGCATATCATTCACCCGACATAACCAAGTACATTACAAAAACGTTGTACCCCAAGGTAGCACGATTATGCCATGCTTCCGATGCCGCCGGCGTTGAGCGAAACTGCCGTCATGCAGTTGAGCGCGCCTGCCACATCGGTCGTATTTTTGAGTTTGGCAGGTATTTTGACTGTGACATTACACACCGCCATCCCACCTGCGCACAGTTTATTTCCGCTATCGCAAGACGACTGCATGAAATATCAGCAGAATTTGACAGCAGGCAATAGTTCTGTTTTTTAAGCTCAATCCTGATAATACTGTAGTGCAGACCGGCGTAGCTTAGCAAATTCAAAAGCTACAGGTACATTGTAACACACAGACATTCAAAAGTCAACCTTAAATACAGAATCCCCCGTAAAAGCCTTGAATTTTCAAAGCTTTTACGGGGGAACAAAATTTTTATATTTCTACTTTCGTATTTTCCCTTATACTCTCTGCCCTGAGCTTACCTGCAACCGCATTTATAAATTTCTTTGCCGTATATCCCACTTCTTCGCCCACAAACTCAAAATATTTCGCTTTGTTGCCCGGACGGTCTAATCTTCCGAGTGCCGTTCTGATAGAATGCTCCACACAGACGGGCGTAGTACTGTTCTTTTGCGCTATAAAGCAGTACAGCCCCTTCACAACACCGTCTCCCACACTCGGATCATAATATACCGTGCAAACAGCATCACAAAGATATTTAAATCCCCTGAGATTTGCCGATATTCCAAGTAGGGGAAACAACGAAAACAATTTTTTTGTAATTTCAGCTACGGTAAAAAGATTAGTGCCTTCGGATCTTTCATCAAAAGTATTCATGCGGTCTGCCCTTCCGTCTTAAACATCGTTGTTACATTAGTATGAGCTTTGCTCATATATTTATTGTATCATAAGCCGCGAAACATTTCAATTGACATTGCATATAAACAGATGAGCTTAGATTTGTAACCAATAGTCGAAAAAGCTTCGAAATTTGTCGAATTTTGAATTTTATTGAAAATTAAAAGCATAAATTTAGGATGAAGCGGGCTTTACCGGACCGCTCCATCCTTTATATTCAGCTTGCCTCAGAGAGGATATTTTCAATAAATATCCCGTACCCCTTTGCAGGGTCGTTAACAAAGATGTGAGCCGCCGCTCCAACAAGCTTGCCGTTTTGGATTATTGGAGAGCCGCTCACGAGTGATGTCAATATGGGACTGCCGGACTGAATAATAGGAAACCTCATATTTTGCTTGTTGACATTTATATTAAAATCAGCATTGAAATTCATATCAAAGTCAGCAATTGCTCTGCTTTTTTTATTTGTTCTCCGTCCGGCAATTCGGCAGGTAAGGTATTCTCCATATCCAGTGCCTCATATTTTGAGCCTGCATAATTATGGTATGGCAATACACGAATCTTTGTCACATTTTTAAGTTCTTTTAAAAACTCGGCAATCTGATTAACTTGATTATTATTATAGTTTGGCACATAGGGTATCCTTATCTCTATTGATTTATCAAGCGAATCTATATATTTTATATTCTCCAAAATCAGCCTATTGCTTTTGCCGGTGCATTTGATATGTACATCCTCGTCAATGGCTTTTATGTCATATAAAAATGTATCAGTGTACGGCAACACTTTATCAATACTTTCTTTGGATACAAACCCACAGGTATCCACTGCTGTGTTGATACCTTCTTTTTTCAACATCCGTAAAAGTTCTGCACAAAAATCTGCCTGTATTAGACATTCACCACCTGAAAGTGTTACTCCGCCGCCGCTTGTTTCGTAAAATTCCTTATCCTCAAGCAATAGTGGCAAAAGTTCGTCTACCGTCATTTCTTTGCCGTAAAGCTTCAGTGCTTCGCCAAGACAAATCTTTTCACATTTTCCGCAAGCAACACATAAATCTCTTTCAAAAATATGACCTTTTTGTGTGATTTTATGTGCCCCCGACGGACATACAGAAACACATTCACCGCAACCGATACACTTGTTTTCATAATATGCCATCTGTGGCTTAAAATCAATACTTTCGGGATTATGGCACCACACGCATTTTAAAGGACAGCCTTTAAAAAACACCGTTGTTCTTATTCCGTCGCCGTCATGGACTGCGAAGCGTTTTATTTCAAATATTTTTGCTTTCATATCCTACACTCTGTTACATCTTCTTTTTTTGCAAACAATTTATCATAATAATCTCCATTCCGCCGCCATGTAGGCGGCACAAATATTTAGTGAAATTCAAATGTGTTTGCTTTGCAAACAAAAATGGGACGGGACCCATTTTTAATTTGAATTTTTATGCGTGAACAGTTATTAAACGTTTACGCTAAATGAACTTTCACGCTATCATCCCGTTTAAAAATAATCAATCTTTGTTTCCCAACATAATCCCAAACGATATCAAAATAAACGCGATAAGATATTGAATTTTAAATATATTCTCGCCAAGAAGAACTGCCCCGAAGATGCATGCAAATAATGGCTCTGCAAACTTGACAATAAATAACTGCGACAATGGGACTGTACGCATAAGATATGCCCATAAGGTATATCCGCCAATTGAAGCCATACAAATATAAATAAATACCAACGTGGATTTAACCGTAAATACAGGAAGTCCTGCACCCATTATCAATGCGGCTATAAGCAGTATCAAGCCACCGCTCAGCTGAGATATTCCTGTTACCCAGAAGGGAGAGTTTTTCTGTGCTGTAATTCGGGTAAGTATTGAAGATATTACCGTACAAACAGATGCAAGTATAATCAAAAAATCTCCGAGGGAAAAACTGATTTTTCCTCCGCCCATGTTTATTGCCACAATCCCGACAAAGCCAATTATTGCACCAATAATCTTGGAAAATTTAAACTTTTCATCCTTTATAAACAAAAACGCAAAACAAACATAAATCAGTGCCCCAAGCTGTTTTAAAAGAGCAGTTTTGGAACTATCTGTATATGCAAGACCTATGTAGGTGAATGCGTAATGCAAAACTATTGCAAAAAGTCCCATAAGGATTATGCTTAACACATTCTTTAATACAGGCTTATCAAACTCCGCCTTTTTAAAACCACTCCACAAGCACAGCAAAGCTCCGCATATAGTGAAACGCAATGCTGCAAACATTAAAATATCAGGTATTGATGTTGGGTTAATATGAAAGACATTATATCCAATCTTTATCATGGGGAAAAGAGAGCCCCACAAAACCATTGGAATAATTGGTAATATTATATTTTTAAATACTTTCGTTTTAAACAGACTCATAGTCCCATCAGCCAAACAAATATGGCGTTCTTCCACCCACTTCCATTTTTTTCAAAAATGTATATCCTGCATTTTCATATTTTGTTGTATCTAATCCAACACTTGCTGTTGTAATGGCAAGTACATCCATATCATCGCCCACAAATCCACAGCTTGCCGGAGCTCTTGTTGAAACCTCAATATACTGTTTAATCTGCATATCGGCGGTATCCACCATCGCTATATGCCAATATCCCCAGCAAGCCACACAAAGAAAACCATTTTGATCAATAGTAAAACCATCAACACCCGGAACGTTTACTTGTCTGCCTGTGAACTCAATAGTTCCACTTACCTTATCAAAATCATATTCTTTAATTATACCGGTTTCGCTATCGGTATGATAAAACCTTTTCTCGTCAATCGACCATTCAAGTCCGTTGGACAAAATAATATTATCCAATAAAACACAAACATTGCCGTACTTGTCAATAGAATAAAGCTTACCATCAATTTTGTCTGAAACACCTACTCTTTTTCCACATTGTGTTCCTACATAAATCCTGCCATCCGGTCCAACTTTCATATCATTACAATATTCAAGATTATATTTATTGGCGTCATATATAGGCGAGGTTGTGTTGTCATCATTTAAGATAAAAACCCCATTATCTGCGGAAACTATCAGCTCATTGTTTTTTGAAAAACAAAACGCTGCACATCCAAAGTCAAGCGAACGTACCTCTAATTTCCCCGAATATATATCTAACCTACATATCTCATTACCCATTCCGTTGGTAAAATACAATTTTTTTCTTTTTCGTTCCAAATAGGTCCTTCGCCTATAATACATCTTTTATCACAAATTGTAATCATCTTAATGCCTCTAAGTATCCTTTAAAGTATCTTATTCTAAGAGTGTGATAGAATTTTGAATGAAATGTATGCCGTCAGCTTTAAGCTCTGAAGTCTTATTAACATAGAGCATTTATCATTCACTATTTCAGGCACTTCTCCAATCTTTCCGCCTGCTATTGAATACTTTCCGCTCTTAATATATACGCATCCTGTTCTTTCTTGCTCATATTGTTCCAAAGGGTATTCCATCCGCAGACACGAACTTGCAGATTTTGATATTTTTCCGGATTTTTTTGTGCATCACGAAGTGCTTCGCTATCAAAAATATTAAACTGCACAGACTGACCGCCTTTATTAAGATAGGTCATAAGAATACCTTTTAATACCTTTAATCCATCCTCGCCGCTAACTGCGCTTGGGTGAAGCATAGCATCAACACAAAACGATTCGTGGTAATCAGCCGGAATAAGCCTTGTTGCAGATTCTATTAAAGCTGTAATTCCGTTTTTATCCATACCAACTACCGGACTTGCATTTTTTGAAAGTTCTTCCCCTTTTAATCTGCCATCAGGTAAGGCACCGGTCTTTTCGCCATGTATTACAAATGCACGGGCAGAATGGAATATCGCCTTGTAAACACCGCCTCTGCCGTTTGGAACATTATTTACCTTGCTTGAATAGTAGCTTGACATAGCTCCAGCATAAGTATCGGTGACTTCATCACTATTTCCGTATTTATGGGGGCTTTTTTTAATTTTCAACCGTAACTTTTCATGCCCCTCCCAATTATTTTTAAGAATATCAGCCAATTCTTTAAGAGAAAGTTCTTTTTTGTCAAATACAAATTCTTTTACAGCCATAATACTGTCAACTGCACTTGCGAAACCACAGTTAAGCATAGCGTTATTATTGAACTTAACCCCGCCGCCGTATCCGTCTTTGCCGTTTTTCAGAGAAGTTTCAATCGTTGCAGAATACATAGAAGACGGATTAACGAAGCTTAGAAATCTTTCTGCATCATTTGTGATTTTCATACTTTGCTCTATAAGATATTCCCATTGTTTCAAAAAAGCAAAATAAAACTCTTCGAAGGTGTTTATTTTAGAAATATCACCTGTTTTTATACCCACTTGTTTATCGTATCCTACATCAAAACCATCGGTAAATACATACTCGACTGCTTTTGCCGCATTTACATATCCGGAAGTTGAAGAAACCTCATTTGCTCTGACGCCGGTTTCATAACATCCGCGGATGTCATAGCTTAATGCTTCCTCAAGAGTAGCGCCGTAACTCATAACAGCTTTTATCATTGCAGGCTCACAACAAAATACAATACTCGCATTTTTTCGGCGAACCATATCAAAAGCTTTATTTAAAATGTTATCCGGCGTATTCCTATTGATTTTAAGCTGAATTTTGGGGTTGTAGATTTCAAGCTCGTCATACACATCAAGTATTTCATAGGAGAACTCATTATATTTTGTGTTACCGTTCAAATCAGTACCGCCCATATAAAACGGTTGCCCCCAATAGTTTCCTATCGCCGACCACTGCATCAAAAAGTAGGATAAATAGTTTCGTATATCCTCTTTGGTGTATTTGCCGGATTCTATATCCTTTTTATAAAATCCATACAATGTATTATCCAGCCCGTTACCCAAGGACCGCACCTGATAGCTGTCTATAGATTCGGAAATTATAAAATAAATATAAATAAGCTGCAATGCTTCATAAAAATTGGTAGGCGCGCCATCGCGAAGCTTTTTAAGACATTCGGTAATTTCGGATGCCTTTTCAAAGGTTTGGGTTTTTGCAAAATTATACATTCTGTCAATTAAATCAATAATCGCCGTATATTGAATTTCAATGCCATCGAAGAAGGCCTCTGCTTCCTCGGTCATTGTTCCGTTTTGAATATGTATTTTGCGATAGTTTTTTGCTCTTTCCAGCAGGCCTGGGAAACCAAGCTCCATCAAGGATTTCCAATCAGGGACAACATGGTCATAGTCTGTAAATATCATTACAGCACCGGCTTTGTTGAAATCTTTTTCTTTTTCAACAAGCCCTTTATCTCTTAAAGAACGTGATTCCTCTTTCCATTTTGAAAAGCTTACTGAGTTTGCCAAGCGATTCAAAGAATAAAGACCTACAAAATAATCGTGCTCATTTATATACAAGCGCTCATTTTCAAGAACGTACTTAATGGCTTTTGCTCTTGCGACAGGATGTGGCAGCTGCTCTGTTTCTTTTGAAAGCTGTTCAAGCCCTTTTAATAATTCTTCATCGCAGAGACCGCTTTCTTCTATATATCCCATTCCATGATATGCCATACGGTCAAAAGCATCGAACTCCTTTTCAGGATCGTGATATTTTCGTTCAACAAAGTATCTGTCTTTAGAATTGATCATAATAATATCCACCTTTCAAGTGTATTCAAGTGTATTTTATAACAAAAGGCAACTAATTTCAATGGATAAAAAATTATACTTGACTTTTTAGAAACTATATTGTAAAATAAATATGGTGATTATTATGATAAATTTTATGAAATATGACTTTGTTATTGATAAAATTGAGCTTGCCTGTTTAGTCGGGGCCGGAAAAGGTTCAATGATTCATAAAAACAGAGCGAGTCACGGTCTTGCTATCTTTTTAGGTGGGGAAAGAACTTTCTATTTTAATGAGAAAAAATTTAAGGTTACTAAAAATACAATCGTATATTTCCCGAAAGGCTCAAACTATACTATAAAAGAAGAAACACCCTTTGACTGTTATGCAATAAATTTCCAGATGTCTGATGATGCCGTATTTGAACCGTTTTGCTTTAAAATAAAGAATCTCAATTCTTATCTGGAAAGTTTTAAAAACAGCCAAAAAATATGGCTTAAAAAAGCTCCCGGTTATTCTTCAAAGGTTAAATCTGAGCTTTATAACATAATTTATAATATGCAATCAGAATATGTCATTCCATATAGTAATTCATCAGTAATTCAGCCTGCCATCGATTATATACACTCAAATTATTTCAAAGAAAACATAAACATTTTACACCTTGCATCACTTTGCAATATAAGTGTTGTACATTTAAGGAACTGTTTTATTAAAACATTTGCCAAACCTCCTATTAAATATATTAACTCTCTTAAGTTAACACGAGCAAAAGAATTGCTTGAATCAGGTATGTATACCGTCAGTGATGTTTGCTTCTTATCCGGATATAATGACGAAAGCTATTTTAGTCGTGAGTTCAAAAAACATTTTAAAAATTCGCCAAGAGAATATATAAAAGCATCCCAAAAATAAATAGGATGCTTTTATAATATCATTATTTAATTTTTTCTGCCTCAGCCAGCATGTTTTCTATAAAAATTCCATATCCTCTCGTAGGATCGTTTACGAAGACGTGAGTAACCGCCCCGACTAACTTTCCGTCCTGAATCACCGGAGACCCTGACATACCCTGTACAATACCTCCCGTTTTTTCAAGAAGTGCCGGATCGGTAACATTGACAACGAAATTTTTTACACTTCGTCCGGAATGATCTATATGGGATATCTCCACCTTATACGGACTCACTCCGCCGCCATCCACAGTACACAGCATCTCTGCCTCACCGTCACATATCTCCCCCGGTAAGGATACCGGTACGGTTTTGCAGTTTACCCCCTCAGGATACTGTGCAAATATGCCGTACACGCCACACTCCCTGTTTCCGAATAGTGTACCTATCTTGCCGGAGCTGAAATAGCCCTTAAGCTCTCCCGGCGTGCCCGAGCGCCCCTTTACGACACCGCTTATTTCCACGTTGACAACACTGCCCCTTGAAAGCGGCACAAGCTCACCCGTATCAACGTCGCATATTCCGTGACCAAGTCCTGCAAAGCTTCCGTATTTTGGATCAATATATGTTACAGTACCTATTCCTGCGGTGCTGTCTCTTATCCAAAGTCCTGTCCTGTATTTCCCGTCCTCCTCCGAGATAACGGGAGTCACAGAAAATACAAGCTCATCCTCACCACGCTTTACGGCAACCTCAACAGCCTCACCACCTGAGGCATTTACAAGCTCGGACACCTGCGCCGCTTCAATAACACTCTGACCGTTTACGGAAATTATCATGTCCTTTTCTCTGATTCCGGCATCCCCTGCAGGACTGATACTTTCCCCGCCGCACATCACACTGTCAACACCAACGACAAGTACACCCTCGGAATAAAGCTTTACACCGAATGGGACTCCGCCCGGTATAAGCATTTTTACGTCCGACGCTCCCGATTCAGCCGCAAAAATTCCGAAAGAGAGTATGGCGGTACATAAGATCAGCAATACGGCACGCATTACTATTCTATATCTGTTTGATCTCATTCATACCCCTCTTTAGTTTTACATTGTTACGGCATATTCGAAATCGCCGTGAAACTAATTTGCTCACCGTGTGGAATTGTATGAGTAACAATATTTGTGCCGTGTACCTGTAGTGAGATTAAAACGAATTTGTGCGAAGCAAAGACAAAATTTACACATTATTAACACCATATCTTTCATTATTATTTATAATTAAGTAGTCGGTGCGAAGAATGCCGGCTTTTATTTAACCACGTCACCGTGAAAAATATAAATTTCTGAGTGGAGACAATAAATGCAGAATCACATAAGAACTCCTAAAAAGAATTTAAGACTATCGGATATAATAAAGAAAAAGCGTTTTATAATTCCCTGTGCCGCCGTAATTCTGGCAGTCACAATGTATTTGCTGTTTGTTTTTTCAAATATCCCCTTTATCAAATATTGGCGCGGCATATACATAGAAACAGCTATGACTACAGGCGATCATCAGTGGCTTGCCACTGCGTTTATCCCCTCGTATATCATAGATGAGGTTATGGCAAATAAAACCGATACATCCGACGTTATAGGCGGTGGTGAGCATCTCTCGAAGTCGGATGCTGAGGACACCGATACATCCGATACAGAAGCTACGATTTTACCCGAAGTTCCAGCGGATATTCTGTGTCAAAACGAGCTTCAGGTGGGTGACACCGATTACGCAGGCTACACCGTACTTGTAAACGATATCGAAGAAGGAATTGTAATATCCGAGATAGTCGGCACATCCTACCGCGGCAAAATAATGCTTATTGACGATCCTTCCCGTGTATATCTCGGCTCAACTCCATACAAGCATAAGGAGGGACTTCGCATAAAAGCCATGATGGCACATCACGGTGCGATAGCCGGAATAAACGCCAGCGGCTTCAATGACCCCGGTGATTCCGGTCACGGCGGAGATATTATAGGTCTTTCCTATTCCGAGGGTGAATATTGGGGAACAGCGGTCAGCTACTACGGCTCGGTGCTTATAACCTCAAACGACAAGCTTGTTGTTGGCAACGTTAAGGATTGGCAGTATTACGATATTCGCGCAGGCATACAGTTCGGACCTGTTCTGATAGCTGACGGAGAAGCGCAGATAGAAGGCTCCGGCGGATACGGCATACAGCCGCGCACCGCCATTGGGCAGAGAGAGGACGGAGTTATCGCCTTTCTTATAATCGACGGAAGACAGCCCACATGGAGCATCGGGTGCACCATGGGTGATCTTATTGAGATACTTCAGAAATACGAAATTGTTAATGCCGCCTGCTGTGACGGCGGATCAAGCTCCGTGCTTGCCTACAAGGGTGAGGTTATAACAAAGAACAGCTCTCTTAATCCTACATACGGAAGACGGCTTCCCAACGCATGGCTGGTTGCACCCAAAGTCACCGGGGACAACGCCGAAACGGAGGCTTACACCGATGAATGAGCGTGACGAAAAATTCATGCGCCGTGCGCTGTCGCTTGCCGATGAAGCCGCCGCCATTGGCGAAGTTCCTGTAGGTGCAGTTGTGGTAATGGGCGATGAGATAATATCCGAAGCATACAATCGCAGGGAAATCGACAAAAACGCCACAGCACACGCAGAGCTTATTGCCATCAATGAAGCGTGCAAGAAGCTTGGCGGCTGGAGACTTCACAAATGCGAACTGTATGTAACTCTTGAGCCTTGTCCCATGTGTGCCGGTGCTATTGTAAATTCGCGGATAAAACGTGTAGTAATCGGTGCAAAGGATGCCAAAGCAGGCGCATTTGGCAGTCTTATAAATCTTAATTATTACCCCCTTAACCATAAGCCGGAGATTGTATTCGGTGTTTTGGAAAAAGATGCCGTGGTACAGCTTAAATCCTTTTTTAGAAGGCTGAGAGACACGAAAAACAGGTGATTGAAGTGAAAATAAACACTTCACGCCTGTTTTTTTCATGAAAATTTGACCTATTCGCACTTGTAAGCGCCGCTTTTTTGTGATATAATATATTCTGAGTATTTATGTTTGCATATATACTCGAAACAAAATGACTGATAAAGGATATAACTCTCATGAAATACCTTGTTTTACTCTGCGACGGTATGGCAGACTATAAAATCGAAGAGCTGGGAAACAAAACGCCCATGGCAGCCGCCAACAAGCCTATGATGGATGAGCTTGCAAAAAAATCCCTTTGCGGTACTGTTTCAAACGTTCCCGAAGGAATGGTTCCCGAATCCGATACAGCAAATATAGCAGTTCTTTCCTACGACCCCAAAATATACTCAAAGGGTCGTTCTCCCCTTGAAGCGGTTTCAATGGGACTTACCATGCGACCCGAGGATACCGCTTACCGCTGCAATGTTGTTACGCTCAGCGAGGAAGAAGAAAATTATGACGACAAGATAATGTTAGACCATTCTGCGGATGAGATCACAACTGCTGAAGCAAGTGAGCTTATTAAGGCAATGGAGGAGCATTTCGGTACTGATTTCCGCCATTTCTACACAGGCGTAAGCTACCGCCACTGTATGATATGGAATAATACTCCCTCCGAATACAATTTCATGCGTCCCCACGACATCCTCGGTCAGAACATAAAAGATCATCTCCCGACGGGCGAGGCAGGCAAGCCGTTTTATGAGCTTATGCGTGAGAGCTACGATATTCTCAACCATCATCCCATAAACGAAGCACGCCGCGCGAGAGGACTTCGCCCTGCCAACTCAATCTGGCTCTGGAGTCCCGGCAAAAAGCCTGCGCTCCCCAACTTCTATGAGAAATGGGGACTTCGCGGTGCTGTAATTTCCGCCGTTGACCTTATAAAGGGTATCGGACTTTGTGCAGGACTTCAGTCTATTGACGTTGAAGGTGCTACAGGCAATGTTCATACCAACTTTTCCGGAAAGGCGGATGCCGCTATTGAGGCATTCGAAAACGAAAAGGATTTTGTATACATACACGTTGAGGCACCCGACGAATGCGGTCACCGCGCCGAGCTTGAAAACAAGATACTCTCGGTTGAAAAGATCGACGAGCTTATCCTCCGTCCCGTTTACGATTATCTCGTATCGACAGGTGAGGATTTCAAGATAATGGTTCTGCCGGATCATCCCACACCTCTGTGTATGCGCACCCACTCCATGGACCCCGTTCCGTTCATCATATATTCTTCTAAAAAGGAACAGGACGGCGTTGACTGCTTCACCGAGGAAAGCTGTGAGGCAAAGGGCTTTTATCTTGAGCACGGTTATGACCTGCTCTCTTACATGATCGAAAAATAACTATCCTGCCGAAAGGAGATATCACCGTGAATAATACTCCTAATGAAAACAATACCTCCGCCAATTCTAAAAAAGCCACTGCCGGCTTCAAAGCGGCACGGGAAATATACGATTGGATAGAGATTTTCGTCATTACGATCTCGGCGGTGCTTCTTATTTTCACATTTGTGGTCAGAATCGCTTTCGTTGACGGTCCATCCATGAATAATACGCTTCATGACCGCGAGGTGCTGTGTGTCAGCAACCTGTTCTACACCCCGGCTCAGGGTGATATTGTGGTTTTCCAATCCCCTGACAGCAGAATTGACGGCGGAATCGTTAAGCGCGTCATTGCCACCGAGGGTCAGGAGGTTGACATCGACTTTGAAAATTGGACCGTATATGTTGACGGCGAAGCACTTGACGAGCCGTATGTAAACTATATCGACGGATACGATATGCGTTCCTACGATGTGAAATTCCCCATAACCGTTCCGGACGGACAGATATTTGTACTTGGAGACAACCGCAACTATTCCAATGACAGCCGCGGCAGTCAGATAGGATGCGTGGACACACGCTTTATATTCGGCCGTGTGCTGTTCAGAATTACCCCATTATCAAGATTCGGCAAAGTCAACTGATACACGAAAGGAGGCAAAGCTATGCCCTCAGAAATAATACAGTGGTTTCCGGGCCATATGGCAAAGACAAAGCGGCTTATTACCGAATGTCTGCCGCTTGTGGATATCGTAATCGAAATACTTGACGCGCGCATACCCCACAGCTCAAAAAATCCGGACCTTGAAAGGCTGACAAAGGATAAACCACATCTCACAGTACTGAGCAAGGCAAGCCTTGCCGATCCGGAGATCAGCAAAAAATGGCAGGAATACTACCGCAGTATCGGAAGAGAAGCCATATTTTATGACTGCCGTGCAGGCGAAAACATGAACGCCATCGCACCTGCCATAAAAAAGGTGCTGGAAGAAAAGCTTGAACGGTACGAGTCGAGGGGAATGACAGGCAGACGGCTTAAAGCCATGATGGTTGGCATACCCAACGTTGGAAAATCCTCTCTCATAAATAAAATTGCAGGTTCGGGCAAAGCCAAGGTAGAGGACCGCCCCGGCGTAACTCGCACAAAGCAGTGGATTCCCACCACTATCGGTATTGACCTTCTTGATATGCCGGGCGTGCTGTGGCCGAAATTCGAAGACCGTACCGTTGGCGAAAACCTCGCTATGACGGGTGCTATCAAAGACGACATACTTGACATTGAACACATAGCAATATTGCTTGTGGGCAGGCTCAGAAGAAATGCTCCTGACAAGCTCTCAGAGCGTTATAAGCTCGGTGAGATGTCACAGTATGAGGAGCTTCAGGACTATGAGCTGTTTGAGGTCATAGGAAAAAAGCGCGGCTTCCTTATATCCGGCGGTGAGATAAACTACGAGCGCACCGCCAATATGTTGCTTGACGAATTCCGTGGGGCAAAGATAGGCCGCATAACCCTTGAGCTTCCGCCCACACTCTCACAGGGAGCGGACGTATAATGGATTGGAATATTGAAAACAGCTATACCGAAAAGGGCTTTCATATCATATGCGGCACAGATGAAGCCGGCAGAGGTCCGCTTTGCGGAAATGTTGTGGCAGGTGCCTGCATACTTCCTGCCGGGATTGTGCTTGAGCGTCTCAACGACTCAAAAAAGCTTACCGAGAAGCGCCGGGATGCCCTGTATGAGCTTATAGTGGAAAATGCTATCTCATGGGCAGTTGCAGAGGCTACTCCGGCGGAGATTGACGAATACAACATTCTGAACGCATCACAGCTTGCCATGCGGCGCGCTGTGGCAAAGCTCAGCCCTACGCCCGATCTTGTGCTTGTGGACGGGAATGTTGCGAGGGACTTCCCAATACACGCAGTCCCTCTCGTTGGCGGAGATGCCCTCTCCCCGTCAATTGCCGCGGCATCCATACTTGCCAAAGTGACCCGTGACCGTCAGTTATATGAGCTTGATAAAATATATCCCACGCTTGGTCTTGCCGCTCACAAGGGATATCCCACCAAAGCTCACTATGCGGCACTTAAGGAATACATAGCCGAAAACGGAGAGATTCCCACGATTTACAGGCGGAGTTTCCTCAAAAACCTTGATGAAAAATGACCTATAAAGCTACGCTCGGCGCACGCGGCGAAGAATTGGCGGCACGTTTTCTTAAAAACGCCGGATACAGCATCAAAGCTCGCAATTTCCGCATTTTCCGCGACGAGTTCGACATAATCGCCGAGGATGAAAAATATATTGTATTCGTAGAAGTGAAAACCCGCGCGCAGACAGAATCAAATAAGCGTTTCGGGCGTCCCTGCCTGGCTGTTAATTATGAAAAAAAGAAAAAACTGCTCCGCGCTGCCGAAGCGTATCTCAGGCGTTACAAGCCAAACAAACAGCCGCGCATTGACATAATTGAAGTTTATTTTCCTCCCATACGCGAGGAAAATCCCGTCACGCCGGAAGATACGCCTGCACTTGATATAAAGCATCTGCGAAACGCGGTACATTATTAGGCGAAAGGAAGCACGGCTTTGAATAATCTGCCAATTTTTGATCTTCACTGCGATACACTTTACGAATGCCACAAACAAAACAAAAGCATCTTTGAAAACGACCTCTGCCTCTCAATTGCGCGTCTTGCGAAATACAAGAAATTCTGCCAGATACTCGCAATGTGGAGCGACCACCGCATCGGTGAGGAGGAGGCATATCTTAACTTTTTCGATGCACGAAAAAGACTTGAAACGGAGCTTGAAGCACATAAAAATGTGAAGCTCTGCACCTGCGAAAAAGAGCTTGCCGAATGCGAAAAAACCGGAGACGGTGCCATATTTTTGGCAGTTGAAGGCGGCAAGCTGATTGCCGACGACATCTCGCGGCTTGACAGGCTTTATGAGTGCGGTATCCGTTTTCTCACCCTCGTGTGGAATGACCCATGCAGAATCGGCGGCTCAAATCTTACCGATGAGGGACTTACCGAATTCGGATACGATGTGGTACAGCGTTGCTTCAAGCTGGGAATCATACCGGATGTGTCACACGCATCCGACAATATGACAGAAGAAGTCATCTCACTGGCAGAGGAAAACTCTGCTGTGTGCATAGCTACTCATTCAAATTCAAGGGTTGTGTGTGAGCACAGGCGAAATCTCACCGATTCGCATTTTTCAAAAATTGCGAAGCTCGGCGGAATTATTGGAATAAGTCTTGCTCCCATGCATTTGACGAAAAATGAAATATGCACGGTTGACGATATACTTCTTCATATAGAGCACTACATGGAGCTTGGCGGAGAGAATACCGTCTGCCTCGGATGCGATCTTGACGGAGTGGATATTCTGCCCTCCGGCATCAAAACCGTGTCAGATATCGAAAAAATTGCCGATGCTCTCGGAAGAATTAACTATACGGACGATTTAATAGAAAAGATATTTTATGCAAACGCCCGAAATTTCATTTCCCTATGGCTAAAATGATTTTTTTGTGGTATAATTATGCTGTAATATTGAATTTAAGAGTTCCATAAAACGCCTTACGGCGGAAATTATATAATAAAACGGAGGTTCCGATGAATTATATCAGCACAAGAGGCGGCAAGGACTTTGTGGGTGCCGCAGGAGCTATCAAGCAAGGGCTTGCATCAGACGGCGGTCTTTTCATGCCCGATAAAATCCCCACATTTGGGAAAGGCGACATAGCAAAGCTCTGTGCCATGTCTTACCCTGAGCGTGCGGCGTACATACTTTCCCTTTTCCTTACCGATTATACATATGATGAGCTGCTCTCCGACTGTGAGAAGGCTTACTCTCCCGACCGTTTCGTGGGCGGTGCCGCACCGCTTCATAAGCTTAGCGACGACACCTTTGTTCTTGAGCTTTGGCACGGTCCAACGTCCGCGTTTAAGGATATGGCACTTCAGATCATGCCCCGTCTTCTTTCTGCGGCACTTAAAAAGACTGAGGAAAGCCGCACAGCATTTATTCTGGTTGCCACAAGCGGCGACACAGGAAAAGCGGCACTTGAAGGCTACCGCGATGTTGACGGAGTTAAGATCATGGTATTCTATCCCGTTGACGGTGTCAGCCGCGTGCAGAAGCTGCAGATGGCGACACAGCTGGGTGAAAATGTATATGTATGCGCTATCGAGGGCAACTTCGACGATGCTCAGACAGGCGTTAAAAAGATTTTCTCCGACACGGAAATGGCTGAGCTTCTTAACAAGAATAACGTATTCTTCTCAAGTGCCAACTCCATAAATTGGGGCAGACTTGCTCCCCAGATCGTATACTATGTCTCGGCATACTGCGATCTTATCAACAAAGGCGAGATAATAGCGGACGAAATGATCGACGTTACCGTTCCTACGGGTAACTTCGGCAACATATTCGCCGCATACATCGCAAAGATGATGGGACTTCCCATAAACCGCCTTGTATGTGCTTCCAACAAGAACAATATCCTCACCGATTTCCTCACCACAGGCACATACGACAGAAACCGCGGCTTCCACACCACCATGTCGCCATCAATGGATATTCTTATATCCAGCAACTTAGAGCGTCTTCTCTATGTAATGAGCGGTGCTGAGAATACCGCAGAGCTTATGAAGAAGCTCAACACCGATGGCTGTTATACAATAGATGCCGCACTTAAAGCAAAGCTTGACGAGCATTTCACCGGTCTTTTCTGCGACGAGGAAAACACCGCACTTGAAATAAAGCGCACCTTTAATGAAAACGGTTATCTTATTGACACCCATACCGCCGTTGGTCTTAACTGCGCAAAACAGTATATGGCTAAAAAGAGCGACGGACTTAAGATGGTCGTGGCATCTACTGCCAGCCCCTATAAATTCGCCGCAGATGTATATAAGTCTATCGCAGGCAAAGCCCCCGCGGACGAGCTGTCGGCACTCGGCGAGCTTAAGGCGCTCACCGGCACCGAGATTCCCTATCCGCTTTGTGATATTGACAAGCGCGAGATCCGCTTCAAGACTGTAATCGAAAAGCAGGATATGCCCTCTGAGGTGCTTAAGACTCTCGGTATTGACGCCTGACTAATATTTTTTAGTTATATCTCCCCGCGGCTCAAATGTGGCACAGCGTGTTGCTTCTCTGCTTGTGGCAATTACACTTCCTATTGTCACACGCTCGGCAGTACAGAAGTTGTCACCGTCATGATATGCACAGTTCTTGACGTCGCAGGTAATGCCCCTTATATGACGCGGAACCGTGTTTGAACCGAGAGCAAGATTATCGGCAAAAAGTCCCATATTTCCGCTCCTTTCGGTAAAGCAAGACTTTACGGTATCAGTATTTCCCCACAGCAGAGGATTATTCCGCGAAGTAAAGACAGGAGAAATTTATGTCACTGTATGTTTTGTCCGACACGCATCTTTCTACAACTGAAAACAAACCCATGGATATTTTCGGAGCAAGATGGTCGGGATATACCGATAAGCTCCGCACAAGATGGAATAAGCTTGTGGGGGAAAATGATACGGTTGTGATAGCCGGTGATATTTCCTGGTCCATGAGCCACACAGCGGCACTTGAGGATTTGAAATTTCTTGATGCTCTGAACGGCACCAAAATAATCGGACGAGGTAATCATGATTATTGGTGGACCTCGCTTACAAAGCTTAACAAGCTCTGCGAGGAAAACGGTCTTAAAACGCTGAAATTTCTCTACAACAATGCATACTGTGCCGAGGAATTTATAATCTGCGGTTCTCGCGGATGGTATATTGACGAGTCCAACCGAAAAATGCCGCAGGAGGCTGATTATCAGAAAATCGTGGCAAGAGAAGCCATCAGACTTGAACTCAGTCTTACCGAAGCGGTCAAGCTCCGCGATGAGAAGCTCGCCGAGGACGGTATCGCGAGAGAAATCTTGGTATTTCTTCATTTTCCTGCGGATTTTCGCGGATATGTATGCCGGGAGATAGTGGCGGTGCTTCATAAGTTCGATATAAAGCGATGCTACTACGGTCACATTCACGGAGTTTACGACATTCCGCGAAGCGAAGTGTCGGACGGCATAAGATATACCCTTACATCAGCAGATTTTCTTGATTTCACCCCGCTTATCATACTTCCCGACGATAATTTTTTACAAAATTCTGAAATAATTTAAAATTTATCTGTAAGGTTATTGACATTACGAGAATTTATAGTATAATATAATTTAGGAAAAATTTTATAATGGTCGCAGACTGTGTATCGCGCAGCATTTTGAGTATATGTGCTGCCCTCATGAAGCGGCACATATCTCATGGAGGAATAAAAAACAATGAGCTTAAAAAATGTAAACAAACCCGAAACCAATGTTGTTGAAATCGAATTTACTGCTGATAAGGCAGCTTTCGATGCAGCTTGCGACAAGGCATTCAAGAAGAATGTAAAGAACATCAGCGTTCCCGGCTTCCGCAAGGGTAAAGCACCGAAGCACATCATCGAAAAGATGTACGGCAAGGGCGTGTTCTATGATGAAGCACTTAACGAGATCGTTGGACCTGCTTACGACGATGCTATGAAGGATCAGAAGTTTGACATCGTAAGCCAGCCCGAATTTGACGTTGTTTCCATTGACGACGACGGCGTTACCTTCAAGGCAAGATTCTATACTAAGCCTGAGGTTAAGATTTCCGACTATCTCGGAATCGAGGTTACCAAGACTGTACGCGAGGCGTCCGACGCTGACGCTGATGCTGAGATCGAGCAGATTCGTGCGCGCAACTCCCGTCAGATCGAAATTTCTGACCGTGCCGCACAGGACGGCGACATCACCGTTATCGACTTCGACGGTTATGTTGACGGCGTTGCTTTTGACGGCGGCAAGGCTGAAAAGTACACTCTCACCCTCGGCTCCGGCTCCTTTATCCCCGGCTTTGAGGATCAGATCGTTGGCAAGAACATCGGCGACGAGTTCGACGTAAACGTTACATTCCCCGAAGAATATCATGCAAAAGAGCTTGCAGGCAAGCCTGCCGTATTCAAGTGCAAGCTTCACGAGATAAAGTTTAATGAGCTTCCCGAGCTTGACGACGAGTTTGCAAAGGATGTTTCCGAATTTGATACATTTGCTGAATATAAAGCAGATGTTAAGGCAAAAATCCAGGACAGATACAACAAGACCGCTGAGGGCGAGATAGAGGAGCAGATCATCGGTGCTCTTATCGAAAAGCTTGAAGCTGAGATTCCCCAGCCCATGTTTGATGCTGAGACCGAGAACTTTGTTCGCGATTTCGACAGCAGACTCCGTATGCAGGGACTTGACCTCAAGACCTACTTCCAATACACCGGCCTTGATCTTGATGCTCTCAGAACTCAGATGGCACCTCAGGCAGAGCGTCAGGTAAAGACCAGACTCGCTCTTGAGAAGATCGTTGAGCTTGAAAAGATCGTTCCCACCGACGCTGAGGTGAACGAGGAATACGAGCGTATGTCCAAGGCTTACAACATGGAGATCGACAAGCTTCGTGAAATGGTTGACGCCGCTATGGTTACCGCAGACGTATCCGTTAAGAAGGCTGTTGAGCTTGTTAAGGAAAAGGCGAAGGTTACCGAAAAGGCATACGAGGCTCCTAAGGCTGAATAATTTCGCCTGTAAATATAATAGCATAGCGGGCGGCTTCGGTCGCCCGTGTGATTATTAAAAGCAAAAATACATTATTTGCGTTTTTTCGCAGAAGAAAGGTAAACTAATATGGCACTTGTACCAATGGTCGTGGAGCAGACTGTTCGAGGTGAACGCTCCTACGATATTTTTTCAAGACTTCTCAATGACCGTATCGTATTTTTGGCGGATGAAGTAAACGATCAGACAGCATCCCTTGTTGTGGCACAGCTTCTTTTCCTTGAGGCGCAGGATCCCGACAAGGATATAAATCTCTACATCAACAGTCCCGGCGGCTCTATCTCCGCAGGTATGGCAATCTATGACACCATGAATTTCATCAAGTGTGATGTTTCCACCATCTGTATCGGTATGGCGGCAAGCATGGGCGCATTTCTCCTTGCAGCTGGTACAAAGGGCAAGCGTTTTGCACTTCCCAACAGTGAAATAATGATCCATCAGCCGCTCCTCGGCGGTCTGCAGGGTCAGGCATCCGACATCAAGATCCACGCTGACCATATCATCCGCATCCGCGAGCGCATGAATACGATTCTCGCTGAGCGCACGGGTCAGACTGTAGAGCAGATCGAAAAGGATACAAACCGCGACAACTTCTTAACAGCCGACGCCGCAATGGCATACGGTCTTATCGACAAGGTGATCGCAAAAAGAGAAAACTGATAAAGGAAGTTAAAATGGCTAACAATCAGAAGTCTAACAATCAGATGAAGCATTGCTCCTTTTGCGGAAGAAGCGAAACGCAGGTTGAATTTCTTATTCCATCCCCAACAGGTGCAACAATATGCGATAACTGCATCGAAGCCTGCAATCAGATAATATTCGATCACGAGCAGATGATGAGCGAGACAGACGAGCTTTCTCTTGCCACACTCCCGAAGCCTGCAGAGATCAAATCTATGCTGGATGAATACGTTATCGGGCAGGACGCGGCAAAAAAAGTTCTGTCGGTTGCGGTATACAATCATTACAAGCGCATACTGAATGCCCCCAAACCCCAACGCCGCGGCAGAAAGTCCGCAGAAGCGCAAAACTCCGACGATGTAGAAATCCAGAAGAGTAACGTACTTCTTCTCGGCTCTACAGGTGTGGGCAAGACCTATCTCGCGCAGACGCTTGCTAAAGCTCTGAAAGTGCCCTTCGCAATAGCTGATGCTACCACGCTTACCGAGGCCGGCTATGTTGGTGAGGATGTTGAAAACATACTTCTCAGACTCATTCAGGCGGCGGATTACGATATTGAGCGCGCCGAGCACGGTATTATATACATCGACGAGATCGACAAGATATCAAGAAAGAGCGAAAACCGCTCCATCACCCGTGATGTATCGGGCGAGGGTGTACAGCAGGCTCTTTTAAAGATTCTTGAGGGTACGGTTTCTAATGTTCCCCCTCAGGGTGGACGCAAGCATCCCAATCAGGAGTTTATTCAGATAAATACAGAGAACATTCTGTTTATCTGCGGCGGTGCGTTTGATAAATTGGAAGACCTTATCGCAGAGCGCAAGGGCAGTCAGCTTGTAGGCTTTACCAGCGATGTTAAGAAGCAGGACGAGAAGCTTAAGCAGGGCATCTTCAGAGATGTTACCCCCCACGACATCGTAAAGTACGGTCTTATCCCCGAGCTTGTGGGAAGACTTCCCGTTATTGTATCCCTTGACAGCCTTGATGAAACAGCTCTTGTCCGTATACTTACCGAGCCGAAGAATGCGCTTGTTAAGCAGTATCAGAAGCTTGTGGGTATGGACGGTGCTGAGCTTGTATTTGACGAGGGTGCAGTACGTGCCATCGCCAAGCTTGCTATCGAGAGAAACACCGGAGCACGCGGACTTCGCGCCATTATCGAGGATATCATGACAGATATCATGTATGATGTCCCGTCAAGAGGCGATGTGACTAAGGTAATTATCACCGAGGATGTTGTTAACAAAAAGGCGTCGGCAGATTATATCACCGAACTTGCTACACTTACACAAAAGAGCTTAAAAGCGGCAAAATAATTACAACAAAAGAAGCACACAGAGTAAGATTTGATACCTTATTCCGTGTGCTTCTTTATAACTATAAATAATATTAAATTTTAGCAAAGACGCCCATTCTAATATATTCTTTTACGCGTCCTTCTGTGCGTCTGCTATGATCTTCTGCGCAACATTTGCAGGTACTTCCTCATAGCGTTCAAAATAGAAGGTGAAGCTTCCGCGACCCTGAGTGGTTGCACGGAGGGCAATGGGATAATCCATCATCTCAGCCTTCGGAACCTCCGCCTGAACCACAGTGTATCCCTTCTTTTCATGAGAAGCTTCCATACCAAGCACACGTCCGCGGCGCTTGTTGAGATCGCCTATAACGTCACCCACCATATTGTCCGGTACAACGCAGTTAAGTGCGCCCACAGGCTCAAGAAGTATGGGATTTGCCTTGGGAAGACCTTCCTTATATGCAAGGCTTGCCGCCATCTTAAAGGACATTTCCGAGGAGTCTACATCATGGTATGAGCCGTCGTAAAGATCAGCCGCAAGACCTACAACAGGATAGCCTGCAAGAACACCCTTCTGCATTGCTTCGAGCAGCCCCTTTTCTACCGCCGGGAAGAAGCCCTTCGGCACAGCACCGCCTACAACGCTCTCTGTGAATGTAAGACCGTCGCCCTCGCCGGGTGCGAACTTAATGCGAACATGACCGTACTGACCGTGACCGCCGGACTGCTTCTTATGCTTTCCTTCAGCCTCAACAGTCTTCTTGATGGTCTCACGGTAAGCGATCTTCGGCTTTTCAAGAAGTACGGACGTGCCGAAACGGTTCTTAAGCTTCGCCACAAGCACATCAAGGTGAATATCGCCCACACCGGAGATAAGAAGCTGCTTTGTCTCCGCATTGTTCTCGTAGCGAGTGGTAAGATCCTCCTCAAGCAGCTTTGCAATACCCGAGGATATCTTATCCTCGTCGCCCTTTGCGAGAGGCTTGATAGCCTGAGTAAGGAAAGGCTCGGGGAATGCGATTCCCTTGTATTTGATATCTTTGGAAGATGCGGTAAGTGTATCGCCTGTATTGGTGGCATTAAGCTTTGCGGTCATACCGATATCGCCGCAGCAGAGCGCGTCAACCTCGGTCTGCTTCTTGCCGCGGATTGTATAAATACGGGCAAGCTTTTCATTTCCGCCGGTTGTTGTATTGCGCAGAGTCATATCTTTCGTAAGACTTCCGTTCATAACCTTGAAGAAGGACATCTTACCTACAAACGGGTCAGCAACAGTCTTGAACACGAACAGCGAAGCTTCGCCCTCGGGATCAATGGCAATTTCATCCTCTCCGTCAGGGGTTACGATAATCTCAGTTTTGCGTGCTGTCGGACGGGGGAAGGAGTTAGCGATGGTATCAAGTACCGCGGTAACGCCCCACATCTTTGTAGCAGAGCCGCAGAATACGGGGATAATATCACCGTTTATGATGCCGTCGTGAACAGCATTCATTGCTTCGTTATATGTAATGGGTTCTTCGTTGAAGAACTTATCCATAAGATCATCACTTGTCTGTGCTATGGATTCGTACAGCATATTGCGGTATTCTTCAGCAATTTCCTTGAACTCATCAGGGATCTGCGAAACCATGTTAGCACCGCTCTTGTCATATACCTCAGCCTTCATATCAATAAGGTTAAGGAAGCCGATTACCTTGTCGCCCTCGATCATCGGTATAAGCAGAGGACATACGGTAACGCCGAATTTTTCACGGAGAGCGTCAAACACTCTCTTAAAACGGGCCTCACCGTCATCAAAACGGTTGATAAAGAATGCCTTCGGGATGCCTTCCTTTTCAGCCATATCCCATGCAAGCTCAGTGCCGACCTCAACGCCGTTTCGACCGTCAACCACGATCAGCGCGCTGTCCGCAACTCTCATACCCTCAAGAACCTCTCCCGTAAAATCAAGATAGCCGGGAGTATCAAGTATATTTATCTTACTTTCCTGCCATGCAAGCGGCTCGACTGTAGTCGAAAGTGAAAAACCTCTGCGAATTTCTTCGGGGTCATAGTCACTTACGGTGTTTCCCTCAGGAGTTCTGCCGAGACGGTCGGTCTCTTTTGCCAGATACAGCATAGCTTCACAAAGTGAAGTCTTTCCGCTTCCGCCGTGGCCGAGCAGGGCAACGTTTCTTATACTTTTTGTGGTGATCTTGTCCATTGTTAATTACTCCTTTTCTAATGTATTATAGGGAATGTACCGTCCACTTGCACCTTGTGCGGGACACATTTAAGTCATTCGAACATGATAAATCATCGCGTTTTGGTGATAAACTATAATATTCGTTAGCTTAGTACACTTTCCATTATACATTATGCGAGGTGTTTTTTCAAGGGGTTTGAAAAAAATAATCACCACCGAAGTATAGAAATCAATGAGCATTTTTTGTGCAGTTTAGACAAAGCGCTTTCCCTGCCACGTATTCCTTTCATATAGAAGCTTATCTATCGTATTCATTACAACAAGCTTTTTGCGGCTCCACAAGGGGGCAATCAGCGAATCCGCCATGCCGTCGCCTGTCAGTCTGCCGATGACCGTTTCGGGCGGAATCACTTCAAGCTGCCGCACAACAATGTCCGCGTACTCCGAAAGCTCCAGGCACGAAAATTTGCCGCGGTTATACATCTCTGAAAGCGGTGTGCCGTCTATAACGTGCAGAAGATGAAGCTTTAACTGATCAGGGCGCATTGCCGCCACTACCCGTGCCGACTCCAGCATCATTTCCGGAGTTTCTCCCGGAAGACCGTTGATAAGATGAACTCCGATATTGATTTTCGGCGATGTGCGCCGAAGCTTCTCATAACCGTCCGCGAATTCCGCAAATGTGTGCCCTCGGTTTATAAGCGCGGCGGTGGAATCGTGCACGCTTTGAAGTCCCAGCTCCACGGTCAGAAAAGTACGCTCGGCAAGCTCTGCAAGGTACTCGCAAACGTCGTCAGCCAGACAGTCCGCGCGTGTAGCTATGCTCATTCCCACAATATTGAGCTTGCCCGGCGCAAGTGCCGCCTCAAACTTTTCACGAAGCACCGACACGGGAGCATAGGTGTTGGTAAACGCCTGAAAATAAGCGATGCACAGCGGATTCTCCCACTTCTGCGACAGCTTTTCGTATGCCGCTTCAAGCTGTTCGCCTATTGGAACAGCGGAATCGGCGCAGAAATCCCCCGAACCGCGTGCAGAGCAGTATATGCATCCCCCGTACCCTCTCGTACCGTCGCGATTCGGGCAGGTAAATCCGCCGTCAAGAGGAAGCTTGGCGCACTTCCCACCGAATTTTTGGCGCAGGAAGAAATCGTATGAATGATACCGTTTATTTGAATCGCTGAATGGGAACGGATTAGTTGTCGCTTGTGTGGGCATAATAATTTTCTCCTGTGAATACAGTTAGTAATACAATGATACCACAGTGTCGGATTTTTTTCAAGCCTTTGCGAAAAATATTTATAAAACCCCTTGACAAAACAGTTTGTTTATGGTATTATATATAAGTACCGAATATGCGAGTGTAGTTCAATGGTAGAATTCCAGCCTTCCAAGCTGGTCGCGTGGGTTCGATTCCCATCACTCGCTCCAAAGAAAGCAGAGGACGTTGTCCTCTGCTTTTTCTATGTAAATTGCATTCACATTATAAATAAGGCAGGACGAGATTTTTCTCGTCCTTGCCTTAACCATCTATTTAAACCTCTACCTCAATCCAAATACGCATATCGGTCTCGCCGCGGTTTGCAAATGCAAAATACGGGATAAGCTTCGCCGTGAACGGCTCACGCACCACCTTGTCCGAATATATGGACACAGGCTCCTCGCGCACTGCCGGATATATAATTGCAGGAACATTAAGCTCCTCATCAATTATAGCCTCACCGCATCTGCCGCAAAGCTTAACATTTCCAAGCCAGCCGCCGTTGTCAACACCTTCAAGACACATTACAAACGGTCCGTAGGTCACCGCGCACTGTCCGCGGTTTGTAAGAATGTGGGGGCTTGATTTTACCACACGCACTTCAAGCTTTAAGTCAAGCACAAGCTCATCACAGCACGCCGCATCAACAAATGCATAGCCCTTTTCCATAGCAGGTGTAACCTTAACGCCGTTCTTCGTCAGCGTCCATCCCTTACACCATTCGGGAATACGGAATGCAAGCTTTCTATCGCCGCCCTGAAGCTTCAGCGCGACTTTGCCGTCATAGGGATAGTTTGTGGTCTGGGTAAGCTTTATGCCGTCAAGCTCTGCGGTGGATTCCATATACTGATTTACATATACGGTATCGTCCGTGTAATTGTAAATGAAATCGCCGATGGACGGAATAAATCTTGTTATGTTGGGAGGACAACATGAGCACTCGAATACCTCCACACGCTGAGTTATGGGCATATGGAGTGACTTTGTATGTGCAGGAGTATTCTTAAGAAATTCGCGCTGACAAAGATCTATCTCCTGAGCATTCTCGTAGAAGAACGCCTTGCCGTCAAGAGACATTCCCGAAAGGAAGCCGTTATATATAACGCGCTCTACAGTATCCGCATACTTGGAATCCATGGAAAGTCTGCTCATACGGCGCGCATAGAGTGCAAGACCAAGTGCCGCGCAGGTCTCGGCATACGCAGTATCGTTGGGAAGTCTGAATTCCTCCTCAAACGCCTCACCTGCGGAATGAATTGAGCCGATTGCGCCCGTAATGTACATCTTTTCATTTATAATGCTGTCAAAGAGCTTTTCGCAGGCATTTTTCAGTGCCGCCTCTCCGGTACGCTCTGCAATATCCGCCATTGCGCAGTAAAGATACACCGCACGCACCGCGTGTCCCTCGGCGGTAAACTGCTCACGCACGGGAAGGTGACTCTGAGAATACGCCGCATCGTAGTCATGACCGCACTCCTCATCACTGCACTGACGGTTGTCGATAAACCACAGTGCCATATCAAGCCATACACGCTCACCGGTATAATCGTAAAGCTTAACAAGTGCAAGCTCTATCTCCTCGTGTCCGGGAGTCTTGAAGGCAGTGCTTCCCTCATCTATAAATCTCCTCTTAACAAGCATAAGATAATCCTTCATAAGAGAAAGGAATTTCCCCTTGCCCGTAGCGTGGTCATATGCAATAGCACCTTCAAGAAGATGACCGAGACAGTAAAGCTCATGGTCGCGGCGCATAGTAAAACGCTCCTCCGGCTTCTTGAACTGCTGATAGCAGCTGTTAAAATAACCGTCAGCCATTCTTCCACGCTCGATATCGTCAACCACCTCGTCAACTATAGCCTCAAGCTCCGGCTCACGCTGTTTAAGCGTAAGATACGCAACAGATTCGATCCATTTAGCCACATCGGAGTCCCAGAATATATGGGGCTTGTTGGGATCTCCCTCTTTCCAATTAAGCTTGAATGCCTCAAAGCGTCCTGTTTCCTTGAAACGCTTGTAAACGTTATGTATGGTGGTTTTTCTTACAGTATCCTGACGCGCTTTCCAAAAGCCGCCCGTAATGTTGATATTTTCAAAAGAAAGCATCTTATTTGCCATTTCGATTTCCCCCTGTTTTTTTATATTTTATATTGCTTAATTTCACCCTTTATGGTATAATTATAATAGATACCTGCGAGAATAACAACCACAAAAACCGTATAAAAGGAGAAAAAATCCGACATGAATGGTGATATCAAATTTCATGCCGCCGGAAAATTTACATCCCGCGGAGAATGGATACACGGCGAAATTACCGTTCCAACCACAGAGATAATAATCGTCACCGACGGCGTGGTAAAGCTTGAGGAGGACGGGATCCGCTATGAGCTTACTCCTGGAAGCGTGCTTATGCTTGATCCCAATATTTCGCATAAGGGTTATGAAATTTCGACTGAGAAAACCTCTTTTTATTGGATACATATAGATATTGCAAAGGAAATCCCCGTATACCCGGCAAAAAAATGCTTCACTCTGCGCGAGCCGCACCATGTAAGCATCCTGTGCCGCCAAATGCTTCATTACAACAGCATGGGAGCAGGTTCGGATGTAGTAAACCGCCTTTTATACGTGCTACTGCACGAACTGTGGCTTCAAAGCTGCAATGAGCGCGGCGACGGAAACGCTTTGGCGCAAAGCATTGACGAATGGATACGAATAAACGCAGACCGCACTATAATGGCAGCTGATGTTTCAGGCAAATTCGGCTACAACGAAGATTACATATCGCGAATTCTGAAAAATCACTTTGGAAGCGGTCTCAGAGCGCGAATAAACGAGCATAAGCTTCAGCTTATAAAAAAATTGCTTCTCGAAAGCGATCTTACCCTTTCGGAGATTGCCGACACAACGGGATTCGGCGACTACAAGCTGTTTTTGAAATTTTTCAAATACCACGCAGGCATGACCCCAAGCGAATTCAAGCATATATACTATGCCATTCATACAAACAACAGATAAAAATACGGCTCACCGATGTGAGCCGCATTTTTATTTATCAAACTCATACATAACGTCACTGAAGCTTCCGCCGGAATAGAGCATGAGCACAATATCGGGAGCACTCTTTGTAAGATGCTCCGTGACCGATCCCTCAAATTCACGAAGGTCAATCATATCTATTTCCGAAACGACCGTGGAAAAGAACGCAGTGAGGGGAAGTGCAAAGGAATCCTTGACAATCGCCACGCGCAGATTATTGTCTGCAAGGCGATTTTTTATTATAAGATGACCGAAGTCATATTCAAAATATGACGCATACCGGTTGGCGTTCACATCCTCGCTGTAGAGTACGCCCTCGCGCACGAAAGCAGCTCTGAAATCTCCTGCCCAATTGGGGTATATCTCAGACACCTTCGGGTAGTAGACCTCATAGGACGTCTCAAAATTCGGTTCAAGGAAGGTATAATCGTCAAGACCTGCCGCTTCTTTGCCGATTCGGCGTCCGATTGAGCCGAGGAACACCTCATTCTGCGTTTCTGTGAGCCATTTTTCGGGATTGCAAAGCTCGTTGTTCAGCGAAAGTCCAAAATTCTTGTTAAGATAGGACACCACATATCCGAAAGCCGAAAATGCAGTCTCTGTAGTCCAATGATGGTCGGTGCGGTAGAACATTCCTGCCGGATCTGTGCCGTTTTCGGCAAAAACCGTTGAAAGATCGATCATATCAACGCCGCGCAGACCAAGCTCGTATACCATATCTTCAGCGTTTTCCACCGTGGCATATTTTATGCCCATGGGATACTTTGTGTACCCCTCAATCTCTTTTGTGGGAGCTTGAATATACAGAAACGGAATATCCTTTGCCGCAAGTGCTTCATTTAACTCGGCAACCGCATCGGCGTAGGGTGCGGCATCCGCATGAATGGTGTTAAAGTGCAGATTATTCTCGCTGTCCCTTATTAGATATGTGTAGCCTGCATCATCGTAAACGGATGTGCCAAGCAGTCGCTGTGCCGTACTGTACACAGACTTAAATCTGTCAAAGCCCACAAGATTATCGTCAAAGGATACTACGATACGCTCTTTTACCCCACCTGCATCGGGACTACTTGAAAACAGTGTCTCACGGTTCTTTGAAACGGTAAGCACTCCCACAGCACATATGAATGCGAGCAAGACCACCGCGGTAAGGGCGGTCGATAATGTTTTTGTTATCCGAGATATTTTTTTCATATCAGCCACCCTTAAAATTGGAAGTAAATAAACGGATTATAGGTGCTCATAAGAAGATAGGCACTGCACACAACGAACATACCGCAAAGAAGAATCGCATACAGTATATCCGCCGCCGAGGCTATCACAGCGCCGCCAAGGCTCTCACGAAGACTATCAATCTTCGACCTTACAAAAGGCACTACCGGTGCGGCAAAAATGATCGCCGCCGCAAGATATACTGCCTTTTGACCTATGAACATAAGCGCCGTTGTGTCAGCAGGCGAAGCCACGCCGATACCGAACATAACGCCCATATAATCAGCGGCAAGGCTCAGATTTTCCGCGCGGAAAAGCACCCATCCGAAAAGCACCGCTATCATAGCGTATATCCAGCCGGGGAGCTTCTTATAAAACGGAAGGTTGTCCGAGGCTTTGAGCTGTTTTGAGAAAAACAGCTTTTCAAACGTAAGAAGAACGAAAAACCACACGCCCCAGAAGAGGAAATTCCACTGCGCACCGTGCCATATGCCTGTAAGTATCCATACAACGGCAAGGTTTAGTACAAGCCGCGCTTTTGTGCTGACTCTTGAGCCGCCAAGGGGAATGTACACGTAGTCGCGAAACCATGTTCCGAGGGAAATATGCCATCTGCGCCAAAATTCCGTGATGCTTGCGGATATGTAAGGATAATTGAAATTCTCCTCAAATTCAAAGCCGAACATTTTGCCAAGACCTATCGCCATATCCGAATATCCGGAAAAGTCATAGTATATCTGAAGTGCATACGCTATAGCACCAAGCCACGCCATAGGCGTGTTAAGCGTGCCAACAGCGTTGATTCCGAAGGCTTTATCGGCAATAAGACCCATTTGATTTGAGATAAGAACCTTTTTGAAAAGTCCAACAAGGAATCTGCAAAAGCCTGTATGAAATCCCTGCCATGTTTCACGGCGATAGCGTATCTGTTCCGCAACCGTTTCATAGCGCACGATAGGTCCGGCGATAAGCTGAGGGAAAAGTGCCACATACAAAGCAAGATACAGCGGATTTTTCTGCAATGACGCTTTATCGCGGTACACGTCGATTATATATGACATGGATTGGAATGTAAAAAACGAGATTCCGATAGGAAGCGCGATCTGCGGCACTGCAAAGCCGAGAGGAAACAGCGCATTTATGTTTGTAAGCGTAAAGGTGAGATATTTGAATACAAACAAAAGTCCGAGGTTACAGGCAACACCGCAGGCAAGCCACAGCTTTGCCGCGCCGGCTTTTGAATGCTTTTTCGCATGACCCACAAGTAAACCGAATATGTAGTTTAAGAGTATTGACCCCACCATAACATAAACGAATTTTTTCTCACCCCAGGCGTAAAAATACAGGGATGCCGCAAGGAGCACCGTATTTTTCAGGGGCACGGAGAATGAGGTGAGATAGTACAAAAGCAGAACTGCGGGCAAGAAGCAGTAAAGAAACTCGATTGATGAAAACAGCATATTGCCTCCGAGAAACAGTGTAATTATATGTAACAGTATATCAGCCTGTTTTTATGGCTGTGAGACGTGCCTGCAAATTTTCTGTAAATATTGAAAAACGAGAATGCCGCCGCATTCTCATTTTTCGTATTCGATTATATCCGAAATATCGCAGTCAAGTGCCTCGCAGATTTTATTCAGAATATAGCTGTCGTAGCGCACAACTTTGTTTTTGTAATAGGTATCAATGACATGATAATACAGCCCTGTTCGTTTAGCAAGCTCATATCGTGTAATTCCATGACTGTCAATGTATTTGTCAACGGTAAGTCTTATCATAAATAAACACTCCCTCTCGATATATATTTTAATAATTATATATCCTATTGACAATTGACGCGTTAGGGTGTATACTTATAGTAGTATATACGCAAGGAGGATTATTATGAAACTTTTAATCGCAGGCTCAAGAAGTATTAAAAACTTTGATTTGTCAAAATACATTCCGGCGGATACCGACCTTATAATAAGCGGCGGTGCTGTCGGCATCGACACACTTGCCGAAAGATACGCCGATGCCCATAGAATACCAAAGGTCATCATCCGCCCTCAGTACGAGCTTTACGGCAAGGTCGCACCGCTTAAGCGCAACGAGGTAATGGTGGATATGGCGGACAAGCTTCTTGTTATCTGGGACGGCGTATCACGCGGCACAATGTATACGGTAAATTACGCAAGAAAGATGAACAAGCCTGTTATACTCATAGACTGCAGCTTTGAATAAAGCTGCAGCCCCAAGCTGATAAAATATCGCAGTTACTTTTAAACTGCGGTATTTTTTTTATTTTGGTGTAATTTTTCATAAAAAGCGGTGCATAATAAACAGCGCAACATTATTTTTGAAAGGACGTTTGCCATGAAATCAAAAATTTTCGGCGTTCTGCAGCGCGTTGGAAGATCGTTCATGCTCCCAATAGCACTGCTCCCCGTAGCCGGTCTGCTTCTCGGAATCGGAAGCTCATTCACCAACCCCACCACTCTTGAAACCTACAACCTCACCGGCATAATATACGAAGGCGGTATTTTCTACACAATCCTCGATATTATGAGTAAGGCAGGCAGTGCGGTCTTTGACAATCTTGCACTGCTCTTTGCCATGGGCGTCGCCATAGGCATGGCGAAAAAGGAGAAGGAAGTTGCCGCCCTCTCCGGTGCTATAGCATATCTCATTATGAACACCACAATCAGTGCGCTTATAAACGCACGCGGCGGAATCGAAGCTATGGCTGAGAACTCAACCACAACTACCCTCGGAATAACCACACTTCAGATGGGCGTTTTCGGCGGTATAATCGTGGGTCTGGGTGTTGCGGCACTGCACAACCGTTTCTACAAGATACAACTGCCCCAGGTGCTTTCTTTCTTCGGCGGCACAAGATTCGTACCCATTATATCAAGCCTTGTTTTCCTCGTTGTGGGAATAATCATGTTTTTCGTTTGGCCCATTGTACAGGGATGGATCGCAAGTCTCGGAAATCTTGTGCTTCGCTCAGGCTATGCCGGAACATGGATATACGGTATAATTGAGCGCGCACTTATTCCATTCGGACTCCACCATGTATTCTATATGCCCTTCTGGCAGACAGAGGTTGGCGGAGCTATGATTATCGACGGCACGCTTGTTCAGGGCGCACAGAACATCTTCTTTGCCGAGCTTGCTTCAAAGAGCACAACCCAGTTCTCCGTATCGGCAACACGCTTTATGTCCGGTAAATTCCCGTTCATGATATTCGGTCTGCCTGCGGCGGCGTACGCAATGTACCGCACAGCTCGTCCCGAGAAGCGCAAGCTTGTTGGCGGACTTCTCCTGTCTGCGGCGCTTACCGCCATGCTCACAGGTATAACCGAGCCTATCGAATTCACTTTCCTCTTTGTTTCCCCCATCCTTTACGTCATCCACTGTATCCTTGCCGGTCTTTCCTATATGCTGACCCACATTTTCGGGGTTGGCGTTGGAATGACCTTCTCCGGCGGTCTTATTGACCTTACCCTGTTCGGTATACTTCAGGGCAACGCAAAGACAAATTGGGTATGGATAGTGATAATAGGCGCAGTTTACGCGGTCATCTACTATTTCCTTTTCAGCATTATGATAAGAAAACTCAACCTTAAGACCCCCGGCAGAGAAGCCGATGACGAAGAAACCAAGCTTTATACGCGCCGCGACGTGGAGGCACGCAAAGCCGCCAAGCAGACAGGTGATATCACAAGTGCGCTTATTCTTCACGGTCTTGGCGGAAAATCCAACATCGCAGATATCGACTGCTGTGCCACAAGACTGAGAGTCACCGTAAAAAATCCTGCTCATGTCAGCGAATCTCACCTTAAAAAGAGCGGTGCTTCGGGTGTTATACGAAAAGGTGAGGGCATTCAGGTAATTTACGGTCCGCAGGTATCGGTTGTGAAATCAAATCTTGAAGATTTCATGGAAACTCCCGATTCAGAGCATCCCGAGAGAATAATATCGGCAAATTCCGATGAAATTTCAATGGGTAAGGTGAAAGAAGCTAAAAATATCGGCTCTATGACCCTTGTTTCGCCAATGACGGGCAAGGTGATACCCCTTGAATCGGTTGAGGACGATGTATTTTCGAAAAAAATGCTTGGAGACGGAATCGCAGTCATTCCGTCGGAGGGCAAGCTGTATGCGCCCTGCAACGGTATCGTTGAAAGCGTGTTTGACACAAAGCACGCTGTAAATCTTAAGGGTGATGACGGCAGTGAAATACTGCTCCACATCGGTATTGATACCGTGAAGCTTAGCGGAAAATATTTTACCGCTCACGTGCAGAACGGTCAAAGTGTTGAGGCTGGAGAGCTTTTACTATCCTTTGACATTGACGGAATAAAAAATGAGGGCTACAAGCTGACCTCGCCTATTGTAATATGCAACACCGAAGATTACGGCGAGATAAAAACGCTTACCGATGGCGATATACGCAAAGGATGCGACCTTTTAAGACTCACAAGAAAGGAAAATGACTAATGAAAACATTCACCTATACCATCCGGGACGAGGTGGGCATCCATGCCCGCCCCGCCGGAATGCTTGTAAATAAAGCGAAAGAATTTGAGTGTGCCGTAACCGTTCACAAGGACGGCAGAAGCGCAGATGCCAAGAAGCTTTTTTCGCTCATGGGTCTTGGCGTAAAATGCGGCGATTCCATACAGGTGGAAGCGGACGGAACTGATGAAGATGCCGCAATAGCGGCACTTTCGGAATTTTTCGAAGCCAATTTGTAATGGGGGTGGTGCTATGCGCAGCTTTAGCGGCAAAGGAGTCTGCGGCGGCATTGCCATAGGCAGGATATCGGTACTGCGGCACAGTGATGCCAAGGTGACGCGAGTTAAAATAACGGACACCGAAGCGGAGCTTGAACGGTTTGAGAATGCAAGAAAGCAGGCAATAGACGAGCTGTGCCGCCTTTATGAAAAAGCTATCCCGGAAGTCGGCGAGGCAGGTGCGCAGATATTCGACATTCACCGCATGATGCTTGAGGACGACGATTACAGGGAATCTGTACGCAGTATGATAGAGCGTCAGCAGATAAACGCCGAATATGCCACGGCTTTGACCGCGGATAACTTTGAAGCCATGTTCGGTGCTATGGAAGACAGCTATATGCAGGCACGCGCCGCAGATGTACGTGATATATCAAACAGGCTCATACGTGTGCTTTCGGGAGTATCGGAAACAGAGCAATTGGCAGGCGGAAAGCTTATTATATGTGCCGATGACCTGGCACCAAGCGAAACCGTGGCACTTGATAAGAGCCGTGTGCTGGCGTTTGTTACGGCTAACGGCTCTGCAAACTCTCACACAGCGATTCTTGCACGCAGTATGAATATTCCGGCTGTAATAGGGCTGGGTGAAGCATTTCTTGCTTCTGTTCGCGACGGAGAAACGGCAATTGTAAACGGTCAGACCGGCGAGGTTATCGTATCTCCCGACGAAGCCGCCACGGATGAGGCAAAGAAAAAGCTTGCCGACGATATGGCGGCAAGACAGCTCCTTGAGGACCTTCGCGGCAAAAAGAATATCACCCGTGACGGCACGCAGATACAGATTTATGCCAACATCGGAAGCGTGGAAAATATCGGCGCGGTGCTCCTTAACGATGCCGGCGGCATCGGACTTTTCAGAAGCGAGTTTATCTATCTTGAAAGCCGAGATTTCCCCTCTGAGGAAGAGCAGTTCGCCATCTATAAGCGTGTTCTTGAAAGCATGGCGGACAAAAAGGTCATCATCCGCACCCTTGATATAGGTGCTGACAAGCAGGCAGGCTATTTCGGTCTTGAAAAGGAGGAAAACCCCGCCCTGGGACTCCGCGCCATACGAATATGCCTGACTCGACCCGAAATATTCATAACACAGCTTCGCGCGCTGTACAGGGCATCCGTATACGGCAATCTCGGAATAATGTTCCCCATGATAACAAGCGTTACGGAAACAGCCAGGGTGCTTGAATACTGCCACGAGGTCCGCCAAACGCTCATAGCGGAGAATATTCCCGTATCCGACAGCGTGGAGCTTGGAATAATGATAGAGACTCCTGCCGCGGCTGTAATAAGTGACCGTCTTGCGCCCATGGTGGACTTTTTCAGCGTAGGAACAAACGATTTAATACAGTACACCCTTGCCTGCGACCGTCAAAATCAGCGGTTGGAGGAGTTTTGCGACACACATCACGAGGCGGTACTGCGGCTTATTGAATATGCGGCAAAAAGCGCTCATTCTCACGGCAAATGGATAGGCATATGCGGTGAGCTTGCGGCTGATCTTACCCTCACCGAAACATTTCTTAAAATGGGAATAGACGAGCTGTCCGTGTCTCCGCCATATGTGCTGAAACTTCGCGACACCGTGCGAAAGACGGATCTTCGGAGTTAGGAATGGGTGCGAACGCGCCCAAATACAACGTTTTTGTGTGCATGGCACACAAAATGGGACCCTTAATGGGTGACAAGCTGTATTTTTTAGGAGCTGGTGCACCTAAGTGCAACAGCTCCTTTTGCCGTTGACACCGTAGCGGCAATATGGTATAATAAAAGCAACCAATGCCTTGCTTCGCTGCGGCGGAATAAGGAAGCTTTTATTTGATCATAAATTATCCATTACCAAAATTCACAAGGATAATTTATGATATAATAAATACAATAAATCACAAATTAAGGATGGGATACTATGAAAACCGTAACTCTCGGAAAAACCGGCATTACCACGCCGCAGAACGCCTTTGGCGCACTGCCTATACAGCGTGACGACACAGACACCGCCGTAAAGCTTGTCCGCGCGGCTTATGAGGGCGGCATGACATTTTTTGATACCGCACGCGCTTATTCGGACAGCGAAATAAAATGCGGAATAGCGCTTGAGGATGTGCGTGACAAGGTAACTATCGCCACCAAAACAGGCGCAAAGACTCCCGACGAAATAAAGAGTCAGATCGAAACATCCCTTAAAAATCTGCGTTGTGATTACGTTGATATTTATCAGTTCCACTGCTCAGACACCTGCTATACCCCCGGCGACGGAAGCGGAATGTACGAATGCATGGAGGATTTGAAGCGTCAGGGCATGATACGTCACATCGGCATCACCTGCCACAAAATAGGCGTTGCCGAGGAATGCGTAAAGTCCGGACTTTACGAAACCATGCAGTTCCCTCTGTCATATCTCTCAGGCGAGCGAGAAGAAGCTCTTGTTCGTCTGTGCCGCGAGCATAATGTGGGCTTTATCGCCATGAAAGCTATCGCAGGCGGTCTTATCCAGGATTTCCGCGCCGCATATGCCTACATATCGCAATTTGACAACGTAGTCCCGATATGGGGTGTTCAGCATGAGCACGAGCTTAAAGAATGGCTGTCACTGTTCCATGACGAGCCCTCTCTTAGTGACGAAATGCTCCGCAAGATTGAGGCGGACAAAGCCGCTCTCGACACGGATTTCTGCCGCGGATGCGGGTATTGCGAACCGTGTCCCAAGGATATAATGATACATCAGTGTGCACGAATCTCCCTGATGGTGCGCCGCGCACCGTCAAAGGATTGGCTTACAGAAGGCTGGCAGAATGAGGTCAAAAAGATAGAAAACTGCATCGGATGCGGTGCTTGCATGAAAAAATGTCCTTATGAGCTTAACATTCCTGAGCTTTTAAGAAAAAATTACAAGGATTACATGAACATTGCCCAAGGTAAAATTGACACCTCCGGCAAATGGCAGAAATAAGTTGATGAAAAAGCTCACTATCGGAATAATCGCCCATGTTGACTCAGGAAAAACCACCCTTTCCGAAGCTATTCTCTACAAAACAGGAATCCTCCGGAAGCTTGGAAGCGTCAACAAGGGTGATTCACACCTTGACACAAACAGTATTGAGCGTGACCGAGGTATAACCATATTTTCAAGCGGTGCAAATTTTACACGTGGTGATATAGAGTTCACTTTGCTTGATACTCCGGGACACGTGGATTTTTCCCCCGAAACCGAGCGCGTACTGCGCGTTATAGACTGTGCCGTGCTTGTAATAAGCGGTACAGACGGCGTGCAGAGTCACACAGCAACTCTTTGGCGTCTGCTTGAAAGCTACGGCATACCTACAGTTATTTTTATAAATAAAATGGATATTACCGCCCTTGCTCACAGGGAGCTAATGGGCGAGCTTAAATATAAGCTTGGCGACGGATGCGTGGATTTCTGCGCCATGACTCTTGAAAGCTTTTCCGATGAGCTTGCAATGTGCGATGAATCGCTTATGGAAAGCTATTTGGCAGGCGAGGAATTTAAAAGCGAAGATATACAGAGGGCTGTGGCAGAGCGCAGGCTTTTCCCCTGCTTTTTCGGCTCGGCACTAAAGGGTGACGGTATAAATCTGCTTCTTGACGGCATCGCAAAGTATGTGCGTCCGCCGGAATACGGCAGTGAGCTTGGTGCAAAGGTGTATAAGATCACACAGGACAAAAACGACAAGATCGTACACATAAAGCTTACAGGCGGAGTGCTCAGGGTAAAAGACACGTTATCCGGCACGCTTCCGGACGGAACTGCGTTTTCGGAAAAGATAAATCAGATACGGATATATTCCGGCGAAAAGTTCACTACTGTAAACGAAGTTTTCGCTGGCACTGTGTGCGCGCTTACAGGCATTTCCTCTGCCTACCCGGGACAGGGCTTCGGAATGGAAAAGGATTCGGGCGCGGCGCATCTTGAGCCTGTACTTTCGTACCGTGTGGATCTTCCAAGCGATGTGGATATACACACAGCTCTCATAAAATTCCGTCAGCTCGAGGCGGAAGAACCCTCTCTCCATATTATCTACAACGAGAGACAGGGAGAGATATACTTTGGAATAATGGGTGAGGTACAGCTTGAAGTGCTTACCCGAATTATAGCCGAGCGATTTGGAATGAGTGTTACGTTCAGTGACGGAAGCATAGCTTACCGTGAAACTATACGCTCGGCGACCCTTGGAATCGGTCACTACGAGCCGCTCAGGCACTATGCTGAGGTACAGCTTCTGCTTGAACCGCTGCCGCGCGGACAGGGCATACAGTTTTCAGTGGACAAAGACTGTCCACTTGAGGGAAACTACAAGCGGCTTGTGCTGTCACACCTTTTTGAAAAAACTCACATCGGCACGCTGACAGGCTCTCCCATCACGGACATAAAAATAACGCTCACAGCTGGCCGCGCCCACGCTAAGCACACCGAGGGCGGTGATTTTCGTCAGGCTACATGGCGTGCGGTACGGCAGGGTTTACGCAGTGCGGAATGTGTCCTGCTTGAGCCGTGGTATGATTTCAGGCTTGAAGTTCCAACGGAAAACATCGGGCGCGCAATGACCGACATAACACAGATGAACGGTCGCTTTGGTGATCCTGAAACAATTCCGGACGGTATGGCACTTGTGGGAAGTGCTCCTGCGGCAAAAATGCGCGGATACCACCGGGAGCTTGTAGGATATACAAAAGGCGCAGGAAAGCTGTTTACTTCACTTCGCGGTTATGAAGAATGTGTAAATCCCGACTCTGTAATCGCGGAAATCGGCTATGATGCCGACAGAGACACGGAAAATACCGCCGATTCGGTGTTTTGCGATCACGGTGCCGGTTTTGTGGTAAAATGGGACGAAGTACCAAACTACAAGCATCTTGACAGCGAAATCGAGCTTGATATTCCGGATACCGCGGAGACGGAAACCCGAATACAGAGATATATGCGCACCGTAGCTGACAACGAGGAGCTTATGCGCATTTTTGAGAAGACTTACGGTCCCATAAAGAAGCGGAATTTTAACGAGCCGAAAGCCAGAATGGCTGTGCCGCAAAAAAAACCTAAAAATCCGCCATCTTACCGTCCGCTTTACAGCGGCTCTGAGTATCTCCTCATCGACGGCTACAATATCATCTATGCGTGGGATGATCTGCGCACTCTTTCGAAAAAAAGCCTTGATCTTGCACGGAGTGAGCTTATCAACAGAATATGCAACTACAACGGTCTTCGCGGCTGTGATGTCATTATTGTGTTTGATGCCTACAAGGTCAAACGCAATCCCGGCGAGGTGGAAAAGCACGCCGGCATCACGGTGGTTTACACCAAGGAGGCTGAAACCGCCGACACATATATTGAGCGTGTGTCGCACGAGCTTGCAAAATCCCACCGTGTGAGAGTTGCAACATCCGACGGTCAGGAGCAGCTTATTATACTTGGCGGCGGTGCTATACGTGTAAGCGCAGGCGGTCTGCGCGCTGAGGTAGAAGAAGCCGAGCGCCAGATAAGGGAGTTTATAAAATAGATTAAGGCACAAAAAACGACGGCAAAGGTTTTGCCGCCGTTTTTGCTATTCTTTACAGTTTAATGATCTCGCCGTCGCGTGCCGCGCTTTCGCGGAGCTTTTCAATAAGTCTTACAGATTCCCTTGCGCTCTCAGGGGGATTAACGGTGCTTTCCAACTTACCGTCAAGCAAATCATGAACGAAAGCACGTATTTCTTCCGTGATAAAATGATTTCTGTTGCCAAGTTCCGCCTCAAAGACCTCACCCTCATCGGGATAAACAGTCACAGTCGTACCGTCAGACTCAAGCGTAGCTTTTTCAAATCTTGCCCTGTAACTAGCCTTGAATTTACGTGTCGGGCTCTCATCCCAAGAACCGTTGATCACAACAAGCTTGCCATCATAGTACATTCTCGTATTTTCTATCTGCCACCGAACTTCTCCGTCAAGAGCCACGGTACTTACAGCCTCCGGCTCTCCAAGCAAGAAACGCACCATATCCACATCGTGAATATGCATATCCATAATGCATCCGCCGCTCTTGTTGGTATCCTCAAACCAACGCTCAAATCCCCAACGGGGCTGAAGGCTAAGGCGGTCCATAAACAAATGTCTTAATTCACCGTACTTTCCGGTATCAATACAGTCCTTCAGATACAAATATGCTGTACTGAAACGCAGGCACTGTCCGATCATAAGCTTGCGGTTAGCTAACTTAGCTTCAGCGATCATAGCATCACACTGAGCCACATCAAGCGCCATCGGCTTTTCGGAAAGAACGTGCTTACCGGCTCTCAGCAGCTTTATGGCATATTCGCTGTGAAGATATGAAGGCAGACAGATATCCGCCATATCAAAATCCTCGTTGGCAATAAGATCATCAACATTAGTATATGTATGAATATCTTCGGGGAGTCCCGCACTTCCCATATCTAGGTTGATTTTAAGCTGAGATTCAAATTTCGAGGGGTCAATATCGCATACGGCAACCAGCTTTACGCGTTCTCCGTCTTTTACTAAATTGCTATATCCCGTATTGTGAGATCTTGCAATTCCGCCAAATCCAATAAGGGCAACCTTGACAATTTCCATGGTATTATTTCCTTTCACGCAGTAAATTTTGATATATCCCTTGCTTTTCAGCTAAAAATATGATACAATATATCCGTCAAAGTGTCAATCGTTAATCTTGCGAAAAAATATCACAATCTTGCTATAGGAGCAAACTATGGATATAAATGATATTTACGAACACATCTCCTTTAAAAATGCCGAGGCGCCTTTTATCCTGCACGATTTTAGCCTCGGCCAAAACCGTTCTCTTGGACGGCATAATTGGCACGAAAATCTGGAAGTACTTTATTTTGTCTCCGGAAGTGCAATTGTTACGTGTAATTTCCAAGAAATACATGTCAGCCCAAGGGATATCGTTGTTATCAATTCCAACACTCTGCACAATATATATGCAAAAAGCGCGGTACATTACTACTGCTTAATTATTGACCGAGCTTTCTGCATCTCAAATTATATAAACACAAGCGACGTACATTTCGATGCTCTTGTTCAGGACGATGAAATTGTTGCTTTGGTGGAACAATTCGTTGACGAATATAGAAATTCAAATTTTATTTGCCGTTCCCAGCTTTTACGATCAACTGCGCTTCGCATATTGGCTCTTTTGAAAGGTAGATACACCCAAACAGAATCTCAAAAAGAGCCGCATTCCCCTGTATTTTCGGGAGTAAAAAAGGCACTTAACTATATTCATTCACAAAGTCATACAAAAATCACCCTTGACGATCTTTCCAAATTTTCAGGACTCAGCAAATTCTATTTAGCCAGGGAATTTCGCAACCTGGTAGGATGTACCATCGTTGAATATATAAATCAAGTCAGATGCGAAAATGCCAAGCGAATGCTGCAGGAGGATCAAATGTCAATCGCTGCCATTGCGGCATCATGCGGATATCCTAATCCATCATATTTCACGCAAATATTTTTTCGCAATACCGGACTTCATCCAAGTCAATACAAAAAGCAACTTAAATATTAAATACGGCAGTGAATATACACATACGGGGCTGTTGCAAATACAGAAAAAGTGTTTGCAACAGCCCCTTTTTTCTGGAAGAGCCGAATGATTTAAATGACAGCAAATTTCATTTCAAATATATATCACAATTAATACATATATACAGGACTTTTCCAAATCTATGAATATATATTTATTCAGTCAACATCCATACTGCCATTTTGCTTTCCTCCGTCCACAGCTTGCCGGCTGATGAATAATCAACAACAGTCATATATGTACCATTTGAAAGCGGTACTTTGGCATTCACTATCGTGTCAAATCCAATAGTTTCATCATCTAAAATTTCCACCTCTGTATATCCACTCTTCAAATCCATACTTACCGCATCATCCACGTTGTATCCCAATCTGCTATCTTGAGCCAACATTAGTGGACCACGGCGTAAAGCAATATGATTTTTTGCATCGGGATCATCCTTGTCGGATGTTGGAATAACCGTATTTGCTCCCCCTGCAACTTTATTCATCAACATCTGTGTACCATAAGGTTGAGGATATAAAACCTCTGTACGCATATCAAAATCTATAGTAATCTTATCTGTCTCTGACCATTCCTTTGTGATTTCAATATAGCCGTCTTTCACCTCTGCGTTTTCATTATTAACCAAAACCACTGTTTTTTTACTCCAGCACGGATTTCTGAGAAGCATTTTAAATGTTTCAGCCTTATCGAGCTTAATTTCCATTTCAACCTTTCCAAACTTTGGATATTCCGTGTTAAATCCAAATAAGACCTCCTGACCGTTTGGTGTGTAGGATTTTACACTACCGTTGATATAAAGATTAACTGCAAATCCGTCATTTGTCGCCATAAGTTGCATTTTAGGCACAAGACCTATTCCAGCTGAACCAATACTTGCACAGCAACCATAATAATGATTATCACTCATAACCATGAGTCCGCCTATATCATTTCCTCTTGTACCGGATGTCAACGGGCTGTAACTGTCAAACGGGAGCGCATCTATGACCCAATCCGGATGTTCGCTTATAATCGTAGGCTCGATTACGTTCTCCGTATTAAAACTTCCTAAATACGCATTGTAAAAAGATCTCTCAAAAGCATCAACATACTTAGTTTCGCCGGTTAATAATGTAAGTTGATACATCAATTTCATAAGAGTAACTGTAACGCATGTTTCCTGTTGGATTATGCCATTTGTTGCGTTGTATGCCTGTCTGACTGTAGAATTGTCAAACAACTCGTGTGTACAGCCTGATGTGCCTATCACAGTGAAGTCGCTCTCTAAGATTTTATCGGCAAAATTTATAATTGCGGTCTTATACCATTGCTCGCCCGTAATTCTATAAAACTCAAGCAGACCTTCAAAACATGACATCATTTCATAAGCTTTTGTTACTGGATACTGATATGGACACAAATTATTTTCATACGCAAGCTTAAAAATATTTTCACCATCAATTGCTCCACTGTCTACAATATACTTTGCAAAATCAAAATACTTTTTACTGCCGGTAAGACTATATAGTCTTACAACCGGCTCTAAAATTGATGAAGAGTTTAATCCTTTCCAATTCCTTGTGCAAGAGGTAATATGTTTTTTACCTTCTTCACTTCCCACCTTACTGATAATATAATCAACCTGATTACACATAGATTTGATGATTTTTTCTTTCAAAGTATCATCATTACATATCTCAATAAAATATTGCATACCAAGCAAGACATATTTTCTTCCCCACAAGTCCCAGCCATCAAATTCGTGATTTATGCCGTACGAACTGATTCTGCCATATTCATCCTGTGTTTCCAGAATTTCAGAAGCGGTATCTGAGAGTATTCTGTATAGTTCAGAATTTTTGGTATATGAGTACACAAAGCATGCTCCGCGCATCATTTTTCCCCAGTATTCGCCTCTCCAGCCTGCTTCATAATCTGCATCCTCACGAAACTGCTGAACAAATCTCGCCCACAAATCAGCACGCAAAAGTTGCTTGTCTAAAACAAAGCTAAACGCATCATCTACAAATCCATTGTACTTATATGAATTTTCGTAATCCGCAAAAAGCATATCTGTTTTGAGTCTGGGAAAGTTCGCGGTTTTTTCTTCATAAAATCCTTTTCTCATTTAACATATCCCCCTTTTACTTATAGTACACTAAGCACAACTTTGCCTACATTTTTTCCTTGATACAAAATGTCATGAGCTGCCTCTGCCTCCACAATCGGGAGTACGGCATGAATACTCGGCTTAACTTCTCCTGATTCAATTTTCGGGAATACATTTTTAACTAAATCGGACAATATCTGTGCCTTTACCTCGGGAGTCCTCGAACGAAGAGTGCTTCCAATGATTCTTACATTTCTGACATATATGTTTTTAAGGTCAATTTCCGTTTTAGTTCCTGCCAAAGCGGCAATCATTATCCATCTTGCACCATGAGTTAAATAATGAATACATTTACCCATTATCTCTCCTCCAAGACAGTCAATGGCAACGTCCACACTATGTCCGTTTTCAAGCTCTTCCTTCAGCACCTCGGATATGTCTTCTTTAGTTGTAACGACAACTCTGTCCGCTTTTAAATGCTTAATAGATTCTGCTATTTCTTCGGTTAATACGGTTGTTATTACTCTGATTCCAAATGCCTTTGCCATAGGAATAATAACGCTGGCAAGACCCGATGCACCTGCATTCATCAAAAGTGTATTTCCGGGCTTTATGTTTCCCTCAATAAAAAGATTCAAATATGCAGTCGCAAATGCTTCAGGGATAGCGGCAGCTTCAATCATTGTGCAGTTTTTTGGCACCGGCATCAGCATATCATACTTAACAGCCACATACTCTGCATATCCGCCACCGCCCAAAAGCGCACAAACCTTATCTCCTATCTTCCATCCAGACTTTTCCTTAGCCTCTTCACCAATCTCTGTAATTTCTCCGGATATTTCAAGTCCCATCCACTCAGGGCATCCGGGAGGCGGCGGATAATCGCCCTCTCTCTGCATCAAGTCTGCACGATTGAGTGCCGCTGCATGAATCTTCACCAAAACCTCTTCTTTTTTTATAACAGGATTGGGAACATCATCCCACCTTAAACTTCTGTCATCATTTACCAAAATTGCTTTCATCAATATCACTCTCCTATATTTTTTTCATCATGACAAAATAATAATTTATATCTGCTGTTGGAGTATTTTTCAATAAAACGAACACTATTTTCGGGGCATTCCGAGTTACCTGTTGGTATTTGTTCTAATATGCATTTATGGGAATAACACTCATCTCCAACAATAACAAAACAATCGTCTTTATTGTATATTTCAACAATGCACGAACCTTTTGTGTGTCCTCCTATTTTCAAAACCTTAACATTTTCACATATTGCAAACTCATCGTCAAATATATTGACAATAAAATTGTCCGGAATGTATTTTTTTCCGCAATCGTACTCGTCCTTTTGGATATGTATAACGGCATTTTTAAAATAGCGTACACATTCGATATGATCATGGTGAGCGTGTGTTATAATAACATCTGTTATTTCTTCAGGAGAAACATTTATATTTTCAAGGGCTTTCACAGTCCCGATAAAATCCTTCATTAAAAATCCGGGCATCGTCTCACAGCCTGCATCAATTAAAATAATCTTTTCAAAAGCACAAACAAGATAAATTTTGAAAACTATTTCATGTACTTTATTTTCTGTGCTGCCTAAAAAAATCAATTTTTCAGGCAAAACCGATTTTCCGTATTCAATGGGTATTATTCGGATTTTATCACTCTTACTTATGTATTTCATCTGTATCTGCTCCACAGCATTTTAAAAGGGTTTTATATAACATAAGCTCATAATCATATCCCCACGGATTTTCCTTTTCTCCGCGAACCATTGCCGCAAATGATGCCATCATATCAGCGTAACGGGCATAAGTCTCGCTCTTTGATATCTCTCCCCAAGAGTCCCATTCGTCCGAATTTTTGCATATCCTCATTTGTGTATATTGCCCTCCGGGAGCAGGCATCTCCAGCGGTTTTAGCTCTGCTGTTCCTTTTGTGCCCACTACAACAAGCTGTCGCCTTGCAAAACCGCCGTACTCATCTGCGGTTGTTTTCACAAAAGAAACCCCGTCTTTATACTGAAATAATGCCATCCCGAAATCATCTGCTGTTACTCCGTTATTACCGGTGCAACAATTAAGCGAGATAATCTTTTCCGGGATACCTTTAATTTGCAAAATAAAATCTACCAGATGACCACCTAAAAAGAACATCATACCACCCGGGAAATTCTCCAGCCATTGACGGCTGATAATCGGATGGCAGCTATTCATCTGTGCCTCAACACTTATTATCTCGCCAAGCTCACCGTCCTTGACTTTTTGCATAAGCTCTTTCACATAAGGATTGTAGCGATACATATATCCCGTATGAAAAACCGTACCATTCTTTTTAACTGTTTCAATAAGCTCTTCAAATTTGATGAGAGAGGGACTCCCCGGCTTTTCCATATGTATATGTTTGCCACTATCTGCTGCCATTTTCGCATATTGGGTAAGATAGATTTCCTCGGTTTCAACCGTTACAGCTTCGATTTCGGGATTATTCAGAATCTCTTCCACGCTCATCTCACGATAACCATCAAAGACTCCCATACGGTTGGGAAATTTCTCGCGCTCATTTTCAGGAAGTGCATAACCAATTATTTCAAATATATCCTTTTGCTTTATTAAACTTCCGAAAATGTCGGACCCGTGAGAGTACTGGCTGGTTCCAATCTGTGCAATTTTTATCTTTCGCATCCTGCTATCTCCAATCAAATTGGACTAAAGTTGGGAAATTCTTATCAGTCACCAATCTGGTATAAACTTCTGAACAATCAGCAGGCTTATGAATTTCTTTAATCATTCCTTTAACATCTATTCTTCCACCGGAAATCAGTTTCAAAACCGCATTTATATCATCTCTGTGTGTAAACCAACCTGCATGTGACTCTACGTTCGGTCTTGCCATAGTATGAGCACCAACAAGAGTAATACCCGGTCCATGAACTTTGTTATAGTAGTCTATTGTGAAATCCGAGCTTCTTGTACAGCCAAGAAGTGCAACCCTTCCAAACTTTGCCATACAATCAAGAGCTCCATCCAATCCACTGCCTACTCCTGTTACCTCTATACAAACATTAGCGCCACCTTTTGTTACTTTTTTAACCTTTTGAGCAAACCCTTCTTCAAAAGGATCAAATGCAAAATCAGCACCGTTTCGTAATGCTTCTTCTCTTCTTTCTTTCACAGGATCAACAGCTACTATTGGCATAGCTCCTGCAACTCTTGCAAGTTTAACTCCAATCTGTCCCAAAAGTCCCAATCCCATAACAAGAACAGACTCACCTATTTCAAGCCTTGTTTTTCTTATAGCAGCCATAGGGAAAGTCGTTATAAATGCTACCGCAGCTTCCTGCATAGATATATTTTCATCCTCTATTTTTACAACTTTGTCCTCATCCAAAACATTATACTCTGAATGCGTACTCCAATACTCTGCAACACGATCACCTGGTTTTACAGATGTTACCAGTTCTCCTACAGATTCGACAATACCTGAAGATGAATATCCAAGCTGTCTTGGAAATACAACACTTCCCGGTCCGCCCGGTCCCACATTGGGATCACCTGTAATATTTGCCTTTTCCGTTCCACAGCTTACCGTGGAAAACATCGTTTTAACCTTTACAAAACGTCCATCAACTTTTGGAATTTCTCCTTTATCAACCAGCTTTGCAGTATTAGGTTCTGTAAAAATAATTGCTTTATTTTCCATTATACCCATCCCCCTTTGTGACTTTGTGATATTATACCATATTGACACCCAAATTAAAATATAGTATAATATAAATAAACACATAAATTTCTATACCAAACCGGGGGGATTTTCTTTGATTGACCCAAAATTATATAGCGACTTTTGTTTCTTAAAAGCCAATTTCAATAAGTTTCATTATACAGACAATCGTAAAGGATCGCCATATCATTACTTCGCCTATATGGAAAAAGGAAATGCCAAGATAGTAGCAAAAGAAAAGACAATACAAGTAAACTCAGGTGACATTTTTTATATACCAAAAAACATAAGCTACCAATCATATTGGTATGGTACTGACGAAATATCTTTCTTTTCATATGGTTGCAACAATCTTTTAGCTGTAGACACTAATTTTCTCGATTTGCAAATTGTTAAATGTCCCAAAGAATTAGCCTGCACACTATCTTCCATTTCAACCGATGGAACTAATATTCGTGTAAAAGATATTGGTCTTTTTTTCAGTACCGTAGCTGCTATTTTACCATATATGGAACAAACACCGGTTTCTTCTGCAAAGAGTTCTCTGCTACAAGCAAAAAAACATTTGCATCAAAATCCCTATTGTTCAAATGAGGAATTAGCTTTAAAATGCAAAATAAGCCTGCCTTACCTATATAAAATATTTAAAAATATCGAAAACGAAACACCTAACACATACCGCCAAAAAGTTTTATGTAATAAAGCTAAAGACATTCTCAGAACTACAGATATTTCGGTTGAACAAATAAGTAATATGCTCGAATTCAGTTCATCTAATTATTTTAGAGAAATATTTAAAAAACAGACCGGAATGACACCAAGAGAATTTCGCAAATTGTATTCTTTCTAACAAAAGTGGGTATTTTTGTATATCAAGATACTGATAAACATCGTTTATCGGTTTAAGCAGTGACCCGAAAAACTCTTTTCTGTCTCTGAACAAAGTTTTGTCTTTGCCTTGAAAGATAGCAACCTTTATTACACTGCTTTCCTTCTCATTCTTGTTCTTTTTCGTTTATATTATACTCAAGCAAGAAAGAAAAGTCAATCTGCAAAGAGAATTTTTATCAATCACCTCTGTAGTGATACAATATTTTTAAGATATTTTTAAGATATATTATTGAAATATAAATGCATTTATGATATAATAGACAATAGATAATAATTTTTACAAACAATTATTGAAAGGAATAAAACAATGGCAAAAAGACGCTCAGATTCATTTTTCGGACTGCATTTTGACTTTCACCCATCGGCGGATATCGTGGTAGGCGATAACCTTCGCTACGATGTCATTGCGAAGCTGCTGGACGAAACAAAGCCGGACTACGTGCAGGTAGACACAAAGGGACATCCCGGACTTTCTTCATACCCTACCAAGGTCGGCACTCCCGCACCTCTTATGCGGGGTGACCACTTAAAGATGTGGCGTGAGCTTACCGCAGAGCGCGGAATAGCCCTCTACGGTCATCACTCGGGTCTTTTCGATAAACGCGTGGCAAAGGATCACCCCGAATGGGCGGTGGTAAACGAGGACGGCTCGGTAAATCCCGAATATATCTCCGTATTCTCCGAATATGACGATAAGTACTTAATACCGCAGCTTCTCGAGCTGGCACTTGACTATAAGCTTGACGGTGCATGGGTTGACGGCGAGTGCTGGGGTACAATGCCCGACTATTCAGAGAACGCACAGCGCGAATGGGCGAAGGTTTCTTCGACTCCCATTCCGAAGTCCGATGACCCCGACTATCCGAAATATCTGGATTTCCTGCGCGAGGGCTTCTTTAAGCATGTAAATAACTATGTGGAAAAGGTCAAAGCAAAAGCTCCCGATTTTCAGATCACCAGCAACTGGATCTATTCCGCACAGGTTCCCTACAAGCCCACCGTTCCCGTGGACTTCCTCTCGGGCGACTACTCGCCAAACAACTCTCTCAACAGCGCACGATTAAACGGACGCTTCCTTGCAAATCAGGGACTCTCGTGGGATCTCATGGCATGGGGACACAACAGTGTCGGCGATTGGCGGACGGCTAACAGAAGCACCAAGGAATATATCCAGCACTGTCAGGAGGCATCCTTTGTAATGGCGCAGGGCGGCGGCTTCCAGTTCTACAACTGGCAGTACGGCGGCGGCTCCACCGTTCAGGAATGGGCTATTCCCATATGGAAAAAGGTAGCCGAATATGTACGTGAGCGCGAGCCGTTCTGCAAGGGCACAAAGCCAATGCCTCAGGTAGGAATATTCTTCTCCTGCGAGGGGCATAGAAAAGAGGCGAAGAGTGCATTCCCGGCAACGCTTGCCTTGGAGTCTGCAGTCGGACTTATCCACCTATCCCTGGACAGCGGATACGCTACCGAGATCATCGAAACCCACAATCTCTTTGACCGCGATCTTTCGAGATACGGAGCAATCGTTGTCGGAAACTCGGAGTGGTTCGATAATACCACCCGTGAGGCTCTTCTCGAATACGCCGAAAAGGGCGGCAATCTCATTTTCGCTTCACCGGTATCGGCGCGACAGTTTGGCTTCGGCGTTTCCGAGCCTGCCGAAAAGGTTATCCACATCTGCGACGGCGAGGCTCTCGTGCCCATGAATGTGCTTGCCTCCGACCTTGCCACCGTTAAGGGAAGCGAGATCTGCGGCACATATTACCTTGACAACTACATGGAAAACGGCCCGTACACCGCCGCATATGTGACAAAGATGGGCAAGGGTAAGGTGGCTGTTACCAGCTTTGATTTCGGCAAAGGCTACAAAACAAATAAGACCACCTGCGCGAAGAACTTCTTCAGAAACATTATGGCAAAGACCTTCGCAAAGCCTGCTGTAACCGTTGAGGGCTCGGATTTCGTTGAGCTTGACATTACCGAAAAGGGCAACATGATGTACATACATCTGCTTAACTATTCGGGACCCCACGATTCGCCTTTTGTCAGAAGCTATAACGAGCTCCCGAAGCTCGGTCCGCTGACTGTTAAGATATCGGGCGATATCAAGCCGAAGTCGGTGTATATTGAGCCTATGCACAAGGAGTGGAAGGGTAATCCCAACCGGATTCGTATCGAAAGCCTTGATGTGCATACTGTTATTGCTGTGGAGCTTTGATTTTTCCCTCGAAAGAGGTGAAATTCTCATTACGGAAGCCAAATTGAAGAAAGAACGAATCGTACTATGACAAAAACACGCCGAAAAGCTGTTACTATACAGCTTTTCGGCGTGTTTCATTATTGTCTTAGCGATAACATTATTTTCGGGATATCAAAAATTATCACGAAACTTTCGTGAACAGTCGGAATTTGAAATATGAGAAGTGTTTTTTGTTTTTTTATCTTTCGGAAAAAAGCATCACAGCTTGCCGCCAATATTACTTTGCCTTTGCGGTATGCTCGCGGTACCATTCATCGTAAAGCTCGGCATTTTCCTTCGCCTCGTCCATATCACGCTGGAATATACCGATCGCCGCCATATCATTAGGCTTGAGTGCGCTGAATACTTCCTCGTAAACACCCTTGATGAGTGCACGCCTTTCCTCTTCGGTCTTATCGATAAATATCTGTCCTCCGGCGAATATCTTGTATGCTATTATGGGTTTGTTTATCTTTTTTAAGGTACTAAGCATTATGGGACGATCCTCGGGATAGAATTTGAGGTGAGCCTTTGTCTTACCGGTAAGGAAGCCGCTTGCTTCACCCCTTCTGCCTCTGCGGGCATTTTGAAGGCTGGCAAGGTAGAAATCGGCGCCCCAATCTTCTTCCTCGCAGCGCTCGATCACCTCAGGATTGTGAGATGCAAGACCTACGGGCGTCCCAAGCTCGCGAAACATTTTGATATTTTCCTTGATCTTATCAATATCGCCATTTTCATAAAGGAAGTCAGTAGTGGTTCCCTGGTGGTAGATACCGATGGTATTTACAGTCTTAAGCTCACGCATGCTTACCTGATGATTCATGGGTCCATAGGGCTGCCAGATATGTTTGAGATTGCCGCCCTCCATCTCAAACTCCTGAATGAGTCTTACCATATACGGATCGGCAAGAGGAAGCATCCCCGTAAAGCCCAGCTCCTCGATATGATGAAGAGTTTTTTTGATGTTCTCAGCGGTGTAGAAACGCTTCATATCAGCGCCGGAGGTCTTATCTTCAATGTAGGAATGACCGCTCATGGGGTTATCGCCTATTATGATCTTTGAAATCTTGTGTCCGAAAAAGTCTACGTAATTCATAAGTTTTATCTCCTTTGTTTATTTTATTGTAACCGTTTTGCCGGTTTTTGCCGACTCATATATGGCATCGACAAGCTCCATCAGCTTTAGTGCTTCGCAAGGCTTCACAATACATTCTTCTACACCGCTGCAGCAGTCGACAAAATGTACTATTTCGTCATTATGGGCATTGTTAGACGTTAATATGGGGCTTGATACCTGTAGATACCCATCCTCGGTGACCTCGGTCACCTTGACGGGAGTGTCTCCGAACACCGACATTGCAATGCCCGCTCTTTCGCCGTTTATCGATAACCTGCACTCACCCTCTTCAGCAAGACGTATCGGTCCCGTTTTTATTGTAAGATTCGTGCCGTTATCAAGCATGACAAACGCGTTTATGATATCCTCGGTGTTGTTTTCATACTTATTTCTGTCGGCAGACACATATCCTCCGCTAACACCGGATTTCATTTTTGAGGGCAAGCTGTTATTGATGTCGCTTCTGAACGCCGTCACCGAAACAGCTCTCGGATAGCCAAGTGCGTAAAGCACAAGGTCGATCTCATGTATCGCCTCGTCGCGAAGCATTCCGCCGCCGAACTCCGAGCGTGCAAACCACCCTCGGAATGCTGTCATTTTTCCGGTGCGCACCGTTTCTGCACATATTGGACGTCCCATTTTACCCGAATCGATGAAGTTCTTTACATACTTATACTTTTCAAAGAAGCGGCATACCATCGCGTACATAAATACCTTGTCGGTTCCACGGAGTGCCTCGACCACCTCTTTTACCTCCTCGGCATTCATTGCCGGTGGCTTCTCACACAGAACATGCTTACCCTTCTCTATTGCATAAAGACAGATTTCCTTGTGGGTAAATGTGGGTGTTATGATGCTGACCGCATCAATGTCCGCATCGTCAAGCAGCTCACGGTATCCGCTGTACCGCTTTTCTATACCGAACTCATCCGCCGTTTTATTAAGCTGTTCGGGATTTATGTCGGCTATCGCCGTGACCGTGCAGCGCTTATCCTTTTTGTATGCATTTATGTGGCGCGATGACAAGCTTCCCGCACCTATAATTCCTATTCTTAGCATTCAATCACCGCCTTTTTTATAATTATACCATTCGGTTCGACTAATCGGCAAGCATATTTGTGCAGTAATAAAGCAAAAAACTGCACACCACTTGACATTTTATATTTTATAATATATAATTTATTTGGGATAACTGCCAAAAGCGAGGTGAACCGTGTGCTTGTTGAAGAACATACCCGAAGAAATATTACTGCCCGCACGGCGGAATTTCCTCCGCTCTTCATAAGCGCGCTGCATTGGCATGAAAACTGCGAGATCTGTATGCTTCTCAACAACAGCGCTACTTTCCTTATCGACGGAGAAACTGTAAACGCCGTCCCCGGTGATGTTCTTGTCATCGATGAATTCGTCCCACATCAGATAACGATGACCGATAAAAAAACTGACATTATTATAGTTCATATGCGGCTGTCCTGTTTTATCGAGCAGGGCATACGCCTTGAACGAATCAAGCCTTATATATCAAAGAAAGAAATCGACGAAATCCCTTCACTATCGGAAAAGATAAACTTCATCCTGCAAACCCTTCGCAGCGAAGATGCGATAATCAAAGAGCCCAAGGAAAATCCGTTTTTATACAGTACCGCGGCATCTCTTTATTATTTGCTGATGCGTCATTTTTCCGTATCCGGGCATTCCTCACCCAAGAATGCCGAACGCGTAGAATTTTACAATATCACCGAATACATAAACGCCAATTTCAAGGATGACATAACTGTTAACTCAATTTCGTCTGCGCTGTTTATTTCCAAACGAAAGCTGTCCGAGATTTTCAGGAAATTCGCAGGAATGAGTATCAACAGCTACATAACCACATTGCGATTAAAAAACGCCAACTACCTCCTTATGCACGGCAGCGGAATATCCGAAGCCGCTTACGAGAGCGGATTCCAGAATCTTCGCACGTTCAACAATGCATACAAAATGCAGATGGGAATATCACCTACCGAATATATAAAAAATAACTGCCGCGGCGAATCCGAGGATGAAACGCTGTAAATCATGTGGGCTGTTGCAAACACTTTTTCTGTATTTGCAACGGCCCCTTCTTGTGGCTCCCCCTGCTGGGCTCGAACCAGCGACATCATGTGAGATTAACACAACCATGTTCGCTAACGCTCACAAGCTTGGACAAGTTTATCTTGCGCCGCAAGGCGCCGCATTTTGCTTTGCAAAACCGATAAACATTGCCGTCATAAACCGCACTGCGTGCGGAGATTCCTGTAATTGTAGATATCCCTGGTTCAAAGCCTAACAATGAAAAGAAAAAACCAAAGAGCAGGTCATGTGACCTGCTCTTTGGTTTTGGCTCCCCCTGCTGGGCTCGAACCAGCGACATCATGATTAACAGTCATGCGCTCTACCGACTGAGCTAAGGAGGAAAATTAAGAGAAAGAAAGTTGGCGTTGACCTATCTTCCCAGGTCGCTTCCGACCAAGTATTTTCGGCACAGTTGAGCTTAACTTCCGTGTTCGGAATGGGAACGGGTGGACCCTCAACGTTAGAAACACCAACTAAAAGTGATATGAGCATTCACTTTGGAATGCTGAGTGTCAGCGACGACCTATCTTCCCGGGTCGCTTCCGACCAAGTATTTTCGGCACAGTTGAGCTTAACTTCCGTGTTCGGAATGGGAACGGGTGGACCCTCAACGTTAATGTCACTGACTTCTACCCACATGACTTAGAATATCCACTGCTCTCGCAGTCTATTCATCCTCACACAGGCTTTTTGGTGCACCTTCAGGGATTTGAGCCCCGCGATGCATCGCGTACCCACATGATTAGGATGGCTGTTGCTCTCGCAACTTATTCCTTCTGCACATAGGCTTTTTGGTGCACCTTCAGGGATTCGAACCCGGGACCCACTGATTAAGAGTCAGTTGCTCTACCAACTGAGCTAAAGGTGCGAATGTACCGCAGCTCAGTTGGTAGTACCAACATGAGCTAAAGGTGCGAACTTGAACAGGTTCAAGTACTGAACTTTGCTTTTCCTTTTTCACAAATGCTCATTGAAAACCGGATAAAGGGAGGGAGAAACGAACTGTTTAACGAAACTCAAGCAAGTTCGCAAGTTGCTTTGACAACTTGAAGAACAAACTTGAAGTTCAAGCCCTCGGTCTATTAGTATCGATCAGCTGAACACATTACTGTGCTTACACCTTCGACCTATCAAACTTGTAGTCTACAAGTGACCTTACTAGCTTATGCTATGGGATAT